>JAHDEU010000180.1 GCA_020628635.1 Hellea sp.
CCTCTAGTCCCCTCAGTTATCGTCGCGATCATAGCGGCCGTCTGCTTGGCCAACAGCGTGCGCGCGCAGGTTATCCATCCCGATGGCGATGGCCATGTCGTCACCAATGACAGCGATAATGCCGTAAAGACGGATCGATCACGACAGGTCGAGCGGCGTTACAGGTCGTTCGTGCGCAAGCTATTGAAGTTTGTCGATGACGACTTCCGGTCCAACATGCCGCCTGACGTCCAGTCCTTCATCACGAGCGGCCGGCCGGAGGGCGACCTGCCCTTGGATATGGATCAGCGCTATCCTGTGCCAGTGACGCAGCATGGCGTGCTGGTTGTGCTTCTGGATCCACTCACGGCCGCACCGCTCGCGCAATGCGAAACGCCCTGCAGCCTGCCTGGCCGAGTGGGCGAGTCGCTCCCGGTCTTACTTACCGGCGGTGGCCACCTCCCGCAGTTCGGCTGGCACGGCGCAGACGCGCCCAAGACCAGAATGGGCGCAAACTATCTCGAAGGCGCGCGCCGAGCGGGGGAATGTGCGGCCGCCTATGATGCGCGCCCGCCCGTGCGGCCTGACGCAGATGCGGAGCCCTGCCTGCGCCTGCCGCCCCGCATGCCGCCACAGGCCACACGCAGCGGTCACTGCCGGATGCAGTTCGACGTCACGCGCGACGGCTTCGTGCAAAATCTGCGCACACTGAGCTGCTCCGATCCGGTCTTCAAGAGCGCATCCGAGTTCACGACCAGCCTCTGGTTCTACCACCCCGCCTGGTCAAGCGGGCAGGCCGTGGCGCGCACCAATGTCGAGACGAAGATCAGTTTCGCCCTCACGGATGAACACGGGAACGCAATCCCGGAATAGAATGGCATTAGGCCATGCTCGCTTCGGAAACGGGCTGACCTCTCCCCGTTAACATCTGCAATTTAGGGTCTTCGCCGGTTGAGTGGCGCTGGGATTCTCGCCATTATGGAGCTGGGGCGGATCCGGCCGCGCTTGCGGCCAACACGGGAAATCCAGGGGAAATCATGACCATCCATCACCCAGCGCGCACGCTCGCCGCGCTGCTCTGCGCATCCGCCACATTGGCGGCCTGCGCGTCCAACCCATATGTGCCGACACTCTACGATGCCGACGCAGCCGACATATCGTCCATCGCAATCGCCGACGACGCCCTGCCGGACAGCATCGGCGCAAACGAGCTCGCCTCCGCCATGGGCACGGGCCAAGCGGCTGGCGGCTTGATCGGCGCGCTGGTCGTGGCCAGCATGGAAGGCATCGAGACCTCCAACCGCAAGAAAGCGCTGGCCGAACTGCTCGAGCCGCACAACTTCGATCCCGAAGCCGAATTCGAGAAGGCGCTTGCGACCAAGCTCTCCAACGCAGGCTATTCTAGCCTCGACGTGGTGGAGGTCGAGCGCAAGGGCCGCCAGCCGCTCAAGAACCTGCCCAGCACGGAAGCCGACGCCGTGCTCGACATCGCAGCCACGTCCTTTGGGATGCAGAAGGCCGTCACGGGCGAGGAATGGCGCCCCGCCGCCGGCATGACGGTCCGCCTCCTGCGCAGCGGCACGGAGGACGTGCTGATGGAGAACGTGATCTCTTTCAACAACGGCGTCGTGTCCGAAGTCAACCGCGAGGGCATCATCGAGATCGCCCCGGACGCGGACAGCGTCGGCTATCTGAAGATCAAGGAAATGGATGCGGAAATCGTCATCGCCGAAATGCGCAGCATGATCGACGTGCTCTCGGATACCGTCGTGTCGCTGCTGTCCGATGCGTAAGGCCGTGCACAGCTCGATCGCCAAAGCCGCCAACCTGACTGTGCTGGCGGCCCTCGCGGCCTGCGCCTCCACGCCTCCGCCGCCCGCCGCCGTGCTCGCCTATGCGCCTGTCGACTGCACCTCCGACCTCACCCTGGACAAAGTCAAAGCCATGGAGACGGACGAGAAGACGTTGAAGCGCGCCACGCGCAACCGCACCGTGGAGCTCGATGCCGAGCTCGGATTGGCGAGCGACTGCATGAGCGGCCCGGTGGGCGATCGGCCCTACCAGGTCTTCGCCCTGCCCGACCTGCCGCTTGAGGGCGGCGTGGTCTATGCGGGCGCGGAACTCGGCACGCTGCGCACCGTCATGCCGGAGATCGCGACACTGGATGCGAACGGAGGCATCATGCGGCGCTTCGATGCGGAAAAGTTCCGGCGCTACTCCAACCGCTTCGGCCACAGCTTCAGCCCGCGCGCGGGCGAGGCCTATGTGGTGATCGCGGCCAATCCGGCCGCCGTGGGCGACAGCAAGGCCACGGTGGAGACCTCCGCTGTCGGCCGCAACGTGACCCATGTCTATGGCAGCACGATCGGTGGCGGCATCGACACGGTCGGCATTCAGAACGAATTCGAACGCGTCTATTCCTATGAGGGCAAGGTCGGAATCAGGGTCGTCTATCCGAAGGCGAAATAAGACGGTCGAGCGGGTGGCGGTTGTCCATCGCCCGCCCTGCCAGACCCGGGCGCTTCGCGAGCAGTGCCCGGCACTCCTTCGAGAATGGCGTGACTGCGTTTTCGATCGTGCGGATGTCCGTCTTCTGCCCGTTTGCATCCAGCGTCGACAGGCTCACACTGCACCGGCCCGCGCGGCGTCCGCGCACATAGGCGAACTCATAGTCCTCACCGGGCGCCAGCTCCGCGCTCACCGGCACGCTGCAATAGCCCACATCCGTGACATGCTGCGCGCCCTTGGTGGCGACCGAGTGGAAGCCGGCAAAGATCAGGAAGATGTCCTCGCCCGCAGGCAGCAGGATCTCGCTCGCCGACTGCTTGGAATAGTCATTGCCCGGCATGCCCAGCGACCGGGTGTTGCGCCGCGTCAGCATCTTGGCCTGGACCGCCGCAAGGCTGCGTTCGCCCTCGCAGAGCGCGCTGTCGAAGATCGACACGCGCATGCTGTGGTTCGGCCCGAACATCTTTCCGGACTCGGCCGCGTCGAGGCTGACGACCCGCACCCGCGCCGTCGGCCCCTGCGCCGCGATCTCGTCCGGCGTCACGACTGGTGCGCTGGCGCAAGCCGCGAGCAGGGCGCTGGGGATGAGGCAGGCAAAGAGGGCACGGATCGTCATGGCTCCCGCCTATCGCGGCCCGCGCGTGTTTTCCAGATGCACACGACACCGTAACCTTGCCCCAACACATTCGGTGATAGGCCGCAAAGCGATGGCCTCCAAACCGCAAAGTCCCGCCGCCCGCAAATCCGCCCTGCAGACCGTGCGCGCCGCCATTGCCGCCCTGCCGACGGTCAGGGAACTCGCGGCGCTGCGCGCGGATGCGCTCGCCGCTGACGCGCGCGGCTATTACGATCCGGTCGAGGATGAACGCCTGCGTGACACTTACGCCCGCTACCTTGCCACCCGCGTCGCGCTCTACGATGCCATCGACCGGCTCGGCGCGCGGTTCAAACGCTTCCGCGGACGCAGGCCGAGGCTGGAGCCCGACGCACTGCGCGATTTCGGCGTGGCCTTTGCGGGGGCGGAAATCATCGTGCGCACGGGCGAGATGCTGATCGGGCTGGCGCGCGACCGCGACCTGATCTGGCAGAAGCTGGACGAGGAAGAGATGCGCTATGGCATTCCGCGCAAGCGCTTCACCCGCCTCTACCGGCAGCTCACCTCATCCCGGCTCATGCGGCCCTATTACGCCGCGCGGGACTATTTCGACCGGCACCGCGACGCCGTGATGGACGCTCTGCAGAGCTCGCCGGACCACGCGCCGATCGCCGACATCCTCGCGCGGCTCAACCTGCCGGGCGCGTCGCGCGGCGATCACCTGCAGCGCTATGCGGGGTTTGTCCGCCATAGCCTTCGCCGCCGCGGCTGGTCGGCCTGGCGGGCCATCATGTTCGACCTGTTCGAGAGCTCCGGCTCCGACATTGCCGAGCGGCGCATTCCGCTGCTCAAGCCGCCCGGCGCGCCCAAGCGGATCACGGCGGAGCATCTGGAGATGCTGCGCGCAGAACTGCGTCCCGGGGACGTGCTGGTGACGCGCCATGACGACGCCCTGTCCAACCTCTTCCTGCCCGGCTTCTGGCCGCATAGCGCTCTGTTCGTCGGAATGGAGGCGGGGCAAGGCTTCGACGTGCTGGAAGCCAAGAAGGACGGCGTGCTCCGGCGCGACCTGTCCGAGACCGT
This sequence comes from Hellea sp., assembly GCA_020628635.1. Lineage (GTDB taxonomy): Bacteria > Pseudomonadota > Alphaproteobacteria > Caulobacterales > Maricaulaceae > Litorimonas. The sequence continues at coordinate 4,166 of JAHDEU010000180.1, forward strand.
GCAGGTGGACAGCCTCGTCGTGTTGCGGCCGAGGCTGGCGCGCGCCGACACCGACGCGGCCATCGCGCGCGGCCTGTCCCATGCCGGGAAGCTCTACGACTTCGTTTTCGATTTCCAGACGTCGGACCGGCTCGTCTGCACCGAAGTCATCTACCGATCCTATCACGGCGTCGGTCCGGTCGCCTTCCGGCTCGGCCAGAAGGCCGGTCGCCACTGCCTGTCCGCCGAAGACCTGCTGAATCAGGGCATAGGGCAGGGCTGGTTCGAGCCGCTCATGGTGATCAATGTCGGCGGGGAGGGCGTGTTGCGCGGACAGGCGGCACGGGCCGCGCTGGCGGAAAGTTTCGAAAGCCGGTTCGAACTCACTCCCGCCTGATGTCCGGCGTCTCCGGCCCGACATAAAGGCGCACGGTTTTCACGCGCCTCGCTATCGGCTGCCCGTCCACGCGCGCAGGCGAATAGCGCCACTGCCTCACGGCGTCCGTCGCGGCGTCGCCCAGCGCAGGCGTGGGCGCGTCCACCACGATGATGTCGCGCGTGCGCCCATCCGCGCCGACGATGAAATCGACCGACACAATGCCCTCTTCCGTTTCGCCGACCGGATAGCGCGGCGGCACGGTGACCAGCCGGATGGGTAGCGTGTCAGACGCCACGGGCCACGTCCTCACAGGCTTGAGCACGCCCTGCAATTCACGCGGCTCCGATCCTTCGATAGCCGGCGGGCGTTGAGGTGTGTCGTCCGAGGAGATGACGGCCCGCACGACCGGAATGGCCAGAATGACGAGCAGGATTATAGCGATGCGCCGATGCAGCGCGCGTTGGCGCAGGCGCGGTTTGCGATCGGACTGGATAGGTGCGGGCGCTGGCGCTGGCGCTGGCATGATGTCCGCTTCCAACCGGGCGAGCCTGTCGCGCACGGAACGCTCCCGGCTTGCGCGTTCTGCCGCGCCCACCATGTCGGCGAACATGTCGTCATCGGGTGCGTCACTCATCTTCGCCCGACTGCCCGACCCATCCGGGCCCGTCAATTCGGCTGCTACGGCCGGAAACTGCAATCCACCGCTTGAAAAGGGTTGCAGCCCTGAACGGGCTTCAATATAGCCCGGCCTTCTTGGCGCGGGGTGGAGCAGCCCGGTAGCTCGTCAGGCTCATAACCTGAAGGTCGTAGGTTCAAATCCTACCCCCGCAACCAAGAT
>JAHDEU010000181.1 GCA_020628635.1 Hellea sp.
GCCGCCGCCCGCGAGCGTGACCCGCACCAGCCCACCGCCGGAGCGGCCCGTGGCCTCTATGTCCGCGACCTGGGCCTGGGCGGCCTCCATCTTGGACTGCATTTGCTTGGCCTGTTTCATCAGGCCCATCAGGTCTTTCATCGATCGTCTCCGGCTGTGAAGTTGCCCGCAATCACATTGGGCGCGCGGTCCGTGATTCCAAGCAGTTCGGCATCTTTCAGCAGCGGATGGGCAAAGGCCGGGTGGCTGCGGTCCTCCGCGTCCTGCGCCGCCTTGGCCGACCGTCGCGCATCGGCCAGTGTCGGCTCGCCCATCGCTTCCGCCGGACTGACAAGCCAGTTGGAACCCGTCAGCTCCTGCAGCGAGCGCACCATCCGCCCGATCAGGGAATTGTGGCGCGGTTCGGTGATGAAGACTTCAGCCTGACCCGGAGCGAAGCTGACCACGCTGACATAGCGCTCGAGGTCAGAGCGCAGGCGCAGGTCGTCCACCGCTTCGACATAGTCCTGGAACGTGGCGAGATGCAGGCTCGGCGCGGGCGTCGGGGCCGCAACAGGCGCGGTCGCCATGACGGCTTGCTGTGCGCCCGACGTCACCGGCGCAATGGCGGCGGGTGCGGACGGGGTAGGCGCGCTGATCTGCGGCAGGCCGCTCCCGCCCTCACTCTGTAATTTCTGCGCCTGCTCGATGATCTGCTTGGCGAGTTCCGGCGGCGGCATCTGTCCGGCCAGAGCCAGCTTGATCAGCGCCATCTCGGCCGCCGCCAGCGGCACGGGCGCGCCGCGCACTTCGGCGTGGGCGCTCATCAGGATCTGCCAGGCGCGGGTCAGCTGTCCAGTCGTGTAGCGCTCGCCCAGCCCGCGCAGCCGTTCGATCTGGTCCGGCGCGAAGTCGAACTCCGCGTCATGGCCCAGCGTCTGCGCGCGCGTGACTTCGTGGCAGATGTCCAGCAGGTCGCCCATCACCACGGCCGGGTCCGCGCCGTCGTCATATTGCCCGCGCATGAGGTCGAGCGCCGTCTTGGCATTGCCGCTCATCGCGCCCTCGAACAGGTCGATGATGCGCACCCGGTCGGCGAGGCCCAGCATGGTGCGAACCTGGTCAGCCGTGACCTCGTCACCGGACGTGCCGCCCTGCACCATGGCCTGGTCCAGCAGGGACAGCCCGTCGCGGACAGACCCTTCGGCGGCGCGTGCGATCAGCGCCAGAGCCTCGTCGGAGATCGCCACGCCCTCCTTGCCCGCTATCCCCTTCAGGTGCTCGGCGAGCACGCCCGCCTCCACGCGGCGCAGGTCGAACCGCTGGCAGCGCGACAGCACGGTGATCGGAACCTTGCGAATTTCGGTCGTGGCGAAGATGAATTTGGCGTGCTCGGGCGGTTCTTCCAGCGTCTTCAGCAGCGCATTGAACGCGCCGGCCGAGAGCATGTGCACCTCGTCGATGATATAGACCTTGTAGCGCGCATCGGCTGGCGCGTAGCGCACGCCGTCCAGCAGCTCGCGCATATTGTCCACGCCCGTGCGCGACGCGGCGTCCATTTCCAGCACGTCCATATGCGCGCTCGCCATGATCGCTTCGCAATGCCGGCCGGGCGTGTCGAGCTCCACGCTGGGGCCGTCCACCGTATCTGTTTCGTAGTTCAGAGCCCGCGCCAGCAGCCGCGCCGTCGTCGTCTTGCCGATCCCGCGAACGCCCGTCAGCATGAAGGCGTGGGCGATGCGCCCCGTCTCGAATGCGTTTTTCAGCGTCGTGACCATGGCGTCCTGCCCGATCATGTCCTCGAAGGTGGTCGGCCGGTATTTCCGGGCGAGGACCTGGTAGTTCTGCTGCGAGGTGTCGGACATTGCACGCACCCTAGAACGCAGGCGCGGCGCGGGGAAGGCATTGATGCGTCTGTCCACAGATGGGGTGATTGCCGCGTGCCGTGGTGTAGGGTTCTGCTGATTGGTCAAAGCCGCTATGCCGTCCGCATGACCGAAGACAATGACATGCCTACAGTGAAGACGACGGCAGGCGCTCGCAGGCGCGCCGACGAGATTTCGCCCTTCCGCTGCAAGAACACGGTCGCCGTGCTCGAAAACCCGGCCATGCTCGTCAATCTCGCAACCGTCATCCGCAATGTGAACGCCATGGGTATCGAGAAAGTGTTCGTCATCGACCGCGCCGGGTCGCTCCCCGATGACTGGCAGGAGATGCGGGACCGCCGCTCCCTGCGCAAGGCTTCCGTGTCGGCCGTCAAATGGACCTTCGTGAAACGTTTCGACACGACCGCCGAGTGCCACGCCCATCTGCGCCAAAAAGGCTATGCGTCCGTGGCAACCTCTCCGCACGTGAAGGACAAGACGAGCCTTTACCTCGACGAAGCCGACTTCACGCCGCACGCCAAGCTCGCCGTCTGGTTCGGCACGGAGGGAAAGGGACTGACGGACGAAGCCATCGAAGGCTGCGAGATGTGCGTCGCCGTGCCGATGTTCGGCATGGTGGAAAGCCTCAACCTCGGCACCTGCTCGGGCATCGTACTCTACGAGGTCGCCAAGCAGCGCCGGGCTTACCAGAGCCGTTTCCGCAAATCCGGCCATCGCGGGCGCCGGGCCGTTCCCCTGCCCACAGTCATGCCGCTGGGAGAGCGCTGAGGCAGCGTTTCCGCAAGGCTGCCGCGAGTGCCTTTGGCTTAATGGGCGCGCGGGGCGCGGCTTTTTTGCAATGTCCCCCTCCACCACCGCTGCGCGGCGGTCCCCTCTCCCTTGCGGGGGAGACACTGAAAAAGAGACCGTTTGATTAAGTTCCTCCCCAGAGGGGGAGGTCGGAGAGGGGACAAAATAAAAAAAGCCGGGCGACAGCCCGACCGTTTGAGTTCGACCGCTGCGTGATCGTCCCGCCTCATAAGGCGGGGTTCCAGCTGCGCTGGACGGTCCTTCGGACGCTAGCCCAAGAACCCCGTGCTCAGTTTACCCGCCGACTTGATCGGCGGGCGCGCCGCCCTTGGGCTGTGGGCGCCGCCTGGCGCGATCTCGAGAGGTGTGGGGATCAGTGAAAGACCGGACACCGACCCGCGGGCGAATCGTTACGGCTGCTTCGTTCCCGACCTGACCGGGTTGGCGACAGACCACGTCCGGGCCGATCTTTCGAGGGCGATATGGCGAAAGCGGCGCGGTTTCGCAAGGGTGATGGGCGGCTGATCTCATGCGCGCATATGGGTTTTGCCAATCCCGGCCTGCCGCGATAGCCCATCGCCATGGCTGCCCCTCTCCTTCCCGACCATCCCATCCCGTTTGCCGGCTCGCGCGTGGACTTCTCGGACATGGACCGCACGGATGCCGCGCTGGAGCGCTACAAGGCCAATGAGTTGGCGAGCTGCATCCTGCTGCATCGCGGGCAGGTCGCGGCGGACGGGCCGAAGCTGCTGCGGGCCGCGCCGCCGCAGGTCGCCTCGCTCGCGCTCGAAGAGCCGGGGCTGATCTTTCTGGGCGTCGAGGGCGACGGCGACCCCGTCTTCGCGGCTGCTCTGAAAAGCGACGACATGCTGCCGCAAGGCGCACTGACGGACCTGCGCATGGGCGGGCACACGCTGGCGCCGGACGCGCTCGCGCTGGCGGGTCGCGCGCGCTCCATGCTGGACTGGCACCGCACCCACCGCTTCTGCGCCAATTGCGGCGGTGCGAGCGTGTCGGATGAAGGCGGGGCGAAGCGGGTCTGCGGGTCCTGCCAGACAGAGCATTTCCCGCGCGTCAATCCGGTCGTGATATTCCTGATCGAGCATGAGGGCTCGGTTCTGCTCGGCCGGGGTCCAGGCTGGCCGCCGGGCTACTACTCCGCGCTGGCAGGCTTCGTCTCTCCGGGGGAGACAATCGAGGAAGCCGCCACCCGCGAGGGCATGGAGGAAGCGGGCGTCAGCCTGTCCGAGCACCGCTATCTGTTCTGCCAGCCCTGGCCCTTTCCGAGCCAGCTCATGGTCGGGCTGATCAGCAAGGCGGATGGCCGCGACGTCACCGTGGACCCCAAGGAGCTGGAAGACGCGCGCTGGTTCACGCGGGATGAGGTGGCCGCCGTGTTCGACAAGACGGGACAGGCCTTCATGCGCCCGCCCCGCACGACGATCGCGCATCAGTTGTTGCGGGCTTGGCTGGCGGAGACGGCTTGAGAACCAAGTAATACGAGCCCCCTACTCCAACACCTCCGGCCAGTTCGCGTCGGCTTCCGTGATGAATTCATCCCTCAGCGCGTCCCAGCGTTTCTTCACGCGGTTGGAATAGTTCAGGTAGAGCTTGCCGTCCTCCACATGCCAGTGTGCCGGGCGGCCGGGGGCGAGCTTTTCTTTCGCCACGGCCCAGGCGCAATAGCCGCCATATTGCGGCGCGAATCCGTCGGGGTTGAGCAGGAACAGGTCCAGATTGGCCTGGGTGTCGAAACGCCAAGTCGCGTCCTTGTAACGGGTCTGGAACTCGGTCCGGCCCTTGAGCGGCTTGCCCTTGTGGAAGCTGACGGCATCGAACCCGTCAATGGCGAGGTCGTTGCGCCATGACGTGTATATCTCCGCCTTGTCCGCATACGCAGCAGGGGCGAGCGCGGCGAAGGCCACGACGAGCGGTATGAGAAAGCGTTTGATCACGGGTAATAGATGGGGCCTCGGCGCGCCCGCCTCAAGCCTTGCCCGTTCTCACCGGGTCTGCCGGATAGCTGCCGAGATGGCGGACCTCCTCGGAGAAGAAGCGCAGCTCGTCGAGCGCATGCTGCATGGCCTCGCTATCGGGGTGGCCTTCGACGTCGCAGTAGAATTGTGCGGCCGTGAATCCGCCGCCGACCATGTAGCTTTCCAGCTTGGTCAGGTTCAGCCCGTTGGACGCGAAACCACCGAGCGCCTTGTAGAGCGCGGATGGCACGCTGCGCAGCCGAAACACGAAAGAACTCACGCAAGGCCCTGATATAGCGTCGGGAATGCGTGGCGATTTTTCCAGTACGATGAAACGCGTCGTGTTGGAGCCGCTATCCTCGATGTCGGCGGCGAGTATCTCCAGCCCGTAGGTTTCCGCCGCTTTCCGGCTCGCCACCGCCGCGACCGAGCTGTCGCCGCGCTCCGCGACCTTGCGCGCGGCCGCCGCCGTGTCGACGTCCGCTTCGCTGTCGATGCCGAGCCGCGCGAGGCTTTCACGCACCTGTCCCAGCGCCATGGGGTGGGAGCGCGCGACGCGGATGCCGGACAGCTTGGCACCCGGCAGGCCCAGCAGCTGGTGATGGATCGGCTGGTAGCGCTCCGCCGTGATGAACAGCCCGCCTGATGGCAGCAGGTGGTAGATGTCGGACACCCGGCCCGCGACCGTGTTCTCC
>JAHDEU010000182.1 GCA_020628635.1 Hellea sp.
CGAATGGGCCCCGGGTCAAGCCCGGGGACGATGTATGAAGGAAGAGCGGAGCGACGCAGCAAGCAGTCATGCGAAGGTTGGATCAAGCTCGACCACTTGAACCCCACCCCACCCCGGGCTCGACCCGGGACCCCTCACCCGATGCCGACACTCGCACCGTTCGGAATGCCCCCCGGTTCAGGCCAGGCGCGAGGGAGGATTGGAAACGAGAGGAAAAGCCTCGTCACCGCGAACGCGGGACACATGGCAAATCGCTGCGGTATTCACCCGACTCACCCCGCGCTGGCGACACGTCACCCATCCTGCTACCCACCATGCGTGACCGCCCAACGCTCCAGGACCAAGGACACCATTCTGCGCACGGCGCTGGGTCTGTTCAACAATGAGGGCGAGCATGCGGTCTCTTCCGTCGACATCGCGTCGGTCATCGGCATCAGCCCGGGCAATCTCTACTACCACTACAAGGGCAAGGAGCCGATCATTGCTGCGCTGTTCGAGGACTTCGAGGTCGAGCTGCGGCAGGTGCTGAACGCGCCCATCAACGAACCGTTGGAGCTGCAGGACAACTGGGTCTTCCTCTACATCATCTTCGAGGAGATCTGGGACTTCCGCTTCTTCTACCGCAACCCGGCCGAGATCGTGATGCGCGTGCCGGAGCTCAAGGGCCCGTTCTCGCGCCTGCTCGCGCTGAAGGAGCGGACGGCATTCTCGCTGCTGTCCGATCTGGAGGAAGGCGGGCATCTCGCATTCGGCGGCGGCGAGAAGGCGGCGCTGTCGGCGCGGCTGGCGCAGCATTTCACTTTCTGGATCCAGTATCACGAATTGCGCGACGGCTTTGCCAGCCTGCCGACCAAGGCGCTGATCGACCGCGGCGTGTATATGAGCCTGTCCATGATCACGCCCTATTGGGCGCGTGGAGAAGGATTCGCGGAACTGCTGCGCGAAGCGGAGCCGGGCGTTTGATGACCTTGGAAATGAACACAGTGTTAACGGCCCTGTCAGTCTGGCCTCACCCTTGCTAGGGTAGGCCGGCCTATGACCCGATATCTGCTGCTCGCCCTGTCCGCCTCGCTTCTGGCCCTTCCGGCCGGCGCAGCCGCGCAGGACGCGGTGCAGGCGGGATATGCGGCAGGCATCGCGCTGCCGGACCTGTCGCCGGAGGAGATCGCGCGCGACGTTCGCACGCAGTACAACGCCCGCACGGGCGAGCCGGAGCGCGTCGCGCCCACCTTCGATCCGTTCGAGGCGGACCCCGACCTCGCCGCCGAGGCCAGCCTGCGCAGCACTGGTCCGGTGCGCGACATCGATGGCCGCCCCATGGGCGACGGCGCGGTGCTCGACCTGTCGCTCTACTACACCAGCGAGGGCACGCGCGACTATGGCCGCATGCGCGACGCGCTCTATGTCAGCGGGCAGTCCGTGCCCGTCATCCGCCGCGACAGCCGAGAGCTGGAATGCTCCAGCCGGGTCACGGAAACGATCTACCAGTCGGACCGCTACTATGGCGGCTATGCGAGCTATGGCGGGCTGAGAGGCGTCCGCCCGCGCTATCACGGCCATTCGGGCTACGGCTACGGATACGGCGGCCACTATGGCGGCTATGGCTATGGCTATGACGGCTATGGCGGGCGGGGCTATGGCGGCTTTGGCCATTACGGACCGGGCCGCAGGCCGCGCGTCGTCGGCGGAGGTCCTCGCGGCCCGCGCGTGGTCGAGCCCAGCACGCCCGTCATCGCCAGCCCGCCGCCCGCCATCCGTCCCATCGGCGAGCGCGGCACGGGTGCGCGCATCAATGAACGGTCCATCCTGCAGCCCTCCACCGGGCGCGACGAGCGTCCGGTGTCCGACACGCGGCCGGGCTCGACCACGCGCGGCGGGCGCTCCCGCCGTGGCTCCGGCACGCGGCCCGGGCGCCGGGATGGCGTGACGGCGGGCGCGGGCGATGCACCCCGCGTGCAGCCGGCGCGCCGCAAGAAGACCATCGTGCCGATTTCCGAAAGGCCCGACACCGCCCGGGTGACACCGCCCCGGACCACGCCTCGGCCGCAGCCCCGCGTGGAGCCGCGCGCGACCTCGCGCCCGACGCGCTCAAAGCCCGCCTCGCGTCCTCCGGTCTCCAAGCCCGCGCCCCAGCCGCGCACGGCGCCCACACCTTCGCCGCGCAGCCGGCCCGTCGCCAAGCCACGCCCGCCCACAGGACGCCCCACCAACCCCAACTCGCGCCGTGGCAACCGCCAGCTGGAGCTGTTCCCGAACGGTCGGGGCGATGCCGTGGTCGTGTCGGCCAGCCGCGACTGCGCGCGCGAGGACCAGCTCTCCGTCTTCATCCCGGCGGAGCGTCTGGATGCGGCGCGCTTTGACGGGCTGACGCTGATCGTGCGCGATGTGGTGACGAACGGCGCGACCGGGCTGACGCAAGTCTATGACGAGCGGCCGCTCTACATTCCGCCCAACTACATCGAGGGCTTCCGGCTGGCCTTGGGCCGTCCCGATCTGGCACGGCCGGACGTGCGGTAGCGGCACAGGATCGACAAAGGGGCGGCCGGGACGCGGGGAAAGCCGTAATTCCCCGCTCGCGCGAACTGGCATCAGGCTTGCAACACTCGGAATAATTCGAGGAGCATATCCGAGAATTCCCACGTGCATCCGTCGTCGCGGCGGTTGATCCAAATGACCTCACCCCGTCTCGCGCCCATGGCGCGGGCGGGGTTTCTTTTTGCTGAAACCGCCTTAAACGTCAGGCTCGAACTCAACCCGCACAGGATCGACATGCTCACCACCTTGAAGCGAGAAGCGTCCTATGTCGGCGGTCTGGCGCGGATGCTGCGTTCCGTGAAAGGCGTGGATGCGGCCAGCAACCACCTGCTCGCCGACGAGCTCGAGCTTCGCGTGGACAGCTTCGGCCCGCGCACGGCTTTCATGGAAGATGAGCGCAGCTGGACCTATGCGGACGTCGAAGACTACGCCAACCGCGTCGCGGGCTGGTGCGAGGCCAACGGCGTGGCCGCGGGCGACACGGTCGCGGTGTTCGTGCGCAACCGGCTGGAATATGTGCCGCTCTGGTTCGGGCTGTCCAAGCGCGGCGTCATTCCGGCGCTGATCAACTTCCAGCTCACCGGCAAGGCGCTGGCGCACTGCATCAACATATCCGAGGCTGCCCACGCGATTGTCGACATGGACCTGGTCGATGGCTGGAAGAGCGCGCGCTCAGGCATCGAAGTCGACCTGACGGAGTGGGCCGCTTTCGGCGAGCCTGCCAAGGGCATGGAAGGGTTTGATGCCGCCGTCGCCGCGCAGGCCTCCGTCCGCCCGGACAAGTCCGTGCGCGCGGGCGTCACGGCGGGCGAGCAGGCGATGAAGATGTTCACCTCCGGCACGACCGGACTGCCCAAGGCGGCGAAAGTCACACATGTGCGCGCGCAGAACTATATGCGCGGGCTGGGAGCCGGCGCGAAGGCGGGCAAGGACGACCGCATGTTGCTGGTGCTGCCGCTCTACCACGCCACGGGCGGGCTGGTCGGCATGGGCGCGGCGTTCACCCATGGCGGCGCGTCGATCATCCGGCCGAAATTCTCGGCCTCGACCTTCTGGGACGACGCGGTGGAATACGGCGCGACCATGTTCACCTATGTCGGCGAGCTCTGCCGTTTCCTGCTGTCCTGCCCGGAGCACCCCAAGGAGCGCGCGCACAAGATCCAGTGGATCATGGGCAACGGCCTGCGGCCCGAGGTCTGGGAGGACTTCGTCACCCGTTTCAACATTCCGCATGTCATCGAGTTCTACGGCGCGACGGAAGGCAATGTCAGCCTGATCAATGTCGACGGACCCATCGGCGCTGTGGGGCGCGTGCCGAGCTATCTGAAATGGAAGTTCAACATCGAGGTCGTGCAATACGATGTCGAGAGCGGCAGCAATCCGCGCGGCAGTGACGGCTTCGCGATCCGCACCCAGGACGGCGAAGTCGGCGAGGTCATCGGCGAAATCCGCAATGACGATCCGCGCTTCCGGTTCGAAGGCTACGAGACCGAGGAGGCGACGCAGAAGAAGATCCTGCGCGATGTCTTCAAGCCGGGCGATGCGTGGTTCCGCACGGGCGATCTGATGAAACGCGACGGGCACGGCTACTACTATTTCATGGACCGCGTCGGCGACACTTTCCGCTGGAAGGCGGAGAATGTGGCGACCAACGAGGTCGCGGGCGAGCTGTCGGAATTTCCCGGCATCACCCAGGCCAATGTCTACGGCGTCAAGGTCCCGGGCTATGACGGCAAGGCGGGCATGGCAGCGATCGTGAGCGAGGAAGCTCCGGACCTCGCGGCGCTCAAGGCGCATATCGACGCGGAACTGCCCCACTATGCGCGGCCTGTCTTCCTGCGCCTGTCGCGCGAGAGCGAGACGACCTCGACCTTCAAGTTCAAGAAGACCAACCTCGTCAAGGCCGGGTTCGATCCCGACCGCATCAGCGATCCCGTCTATTTCGCCAACCCCGCCAGCGGCGCTTACGAGCCGGTCGATGCGGACACATTCGCGAAGATCAATAGCGGGGACATCAGACTGTGAAGACCCCGCAAGACATCCTTCAATTCTGGTTTTCCGACGAGGCCAAGGCGCGCCATTTCGATTCCACGCCGGAGTTCGACGCGCAGGTCACGCGGGAATTCGAAGCCACCGCCACCGCGCTCGCCGAAGGGCCGCTGCCCAACCCGGAATGGGAGCGCGACGCGGAAGGGCGGCTGGCGCTCATCATCGCGCTCGACCAGTTTCCGCGCAACATGTATCGCGGCGAGAAGCGGGCCTTTCTCTGGGACGACCTCGCTTTGGCGGCGGCTGAGCGCATGGTCGATGACGGCCTGGACACGCATCTATCCGATGAACGCCGCGCCTTCGTCTACATGCCCTTCATGCACGCCGAGGACCTCGATGCGCAGAACCGCTGCGTGAAGCTGACCGACGGTCTGGGCGACGGCTCCACCCATCGCCACGCCAAGGCCCACCGCAAGGTCATCCGCAAGTTCGGCCGCTTCCCGCACCGGAACGAGGCCATGGGCCGCGACACGACGCCGGAGGAGCGGGCTTTCCTCGATGACGGCGGGTATGACCCGAGTTGATTCAGATATCGCCCGCGCCATGCAATACGATCCCGCACCGCCTTACGCTGCAGACGTTTGATCGCTATCTAGACGCTCGTGACAAAGCCGAACTTCATCGAATCCCTCGCAGGCGCCATTACCGAGCAGGTGCAGAAGCTCACGCCCGACGCGGACTTTCTCGACACTTTCCAGGACAATTTCCGCACCGC
>JAHDEU010000183.1 GCA_020628635.1 Hellea sp.
TGTAGAGCGGAGTGACCTTACCCCTCCGACCCTGCCTTCGGCGGGCCACCTCCCCAGAGAGGGGAGGAATTTCGCTTTGGCTATTTCCGCTTAGTTTCCACTACTCTTGCGGGCGCTGCGAAACATGCTTTCAGCGCTACCCGCCCGTGAACCGCTTGACCTGTTTCACGCTCGGGCTCGGGCCGATCTCGTAGGGGCCGTCGATGCGTACGGCGTCGGCGTCCAGCGCTTCGATGGCATCCAGCGACACGAAGCGCGTGCCGTTGTAGAGCTCCAACTCCGGCGCGCCGACATCGACGCCGCCGCGTGTGGCGATCACGGCGGGCGGGGTGTCGGAGCCGGGGCTGCGCACGGCGATGTGGGTGAATTTCGGCACCAGCATGGCCATGGCGCCGGCCATCTTTTTGTAGTGGGAGCGGCCGTCCTTGAGCCCGTCCTCGATGTCGGCAAGGTCATGCGTGCCGGGTGTCCGCATCCACAGCACGTCCATGGACACGCTGCCCCGGTAGCCGCGCTCGGAGCGTGGCCGCCCCTCGCGCGCGGGATCGACGAGGCAGACCTCGGCTGTCTCGGATGCGCGGGCCAGCGCGTCGCCGAGGCTCGGCGTGGCGAAACGGTTTTCGCCGGTCGGCGCGAAGTCGAAGCGCGTGATTTGTCCCGCGTCGCGCAGCTCGACATGGGACGGCGGCAGTTCCCCGTCTTCCGGTTCGACCCAGACGGGCGTGTGGAATTGGACGCGGTCGCGCTTGGCGGGTTTCAGCTCGGCCCCCTTGCGCAGGGTCTTCATCAGGCCGGACGGCGTGAAGCAGCTCTCCGCGCCCATCAATTCGGGTGGCGCGTCTTGCGCGAATGCGGGCGCGGCAAAGGCGAGGGCGAACAGGACGGGGAGGGCTTGGCGCATGGACCGGGTCAAGCGCGCGCGGGCCGCCCTGCCAAGTTAAACTCCGCTCATCCTGTCCTGTATGAGACGATCGTAACGACACGCGCTCTCGACGCGCTCGCGGCACGCCACTAAGGAACCTCTCATGTCCAAGACCGCCGCCCGCATCCTCCTGCTGCTCGCATCCGCCGCGCTTCTCGCCGCTTGCGGGATCAAGGGCGATCTCGACCGGCCGCCGCCGCTCTGGGGCGAGAAAACCGATACGGCCCCGGCGCAAAGCCCGGCGGGCAGCTCGGACGCGCTGGACGGGCCGACGGAGCCTAGCCTCGAGGACGAGGACGAAGGCCCAGGCTACGGCGTCGACGTCGCGGACTAGTCGGTGCGCCATTTCGACCACCACGCCGGCGTTCTCCATGCCGAGGGCGTGCCCCTGCCGGAGATCGCGCGCGCGGTCGGCACGCCGGTCTATGTCTACTCGAGCGCGACGTTGGAGCGGCACTACCGCGTTTTCGCGGACAGCTTCGAGGGGCTGGACACGCTGGTCGCCTACAGCGTCAAGGCCAACAGCAACATCGCCGTGCTGGCCCTGCTGGCCAAGCTCGGTGCGGGCGCGGATGTGGTCTCGGGCGGGGAGCTCGCCCGCGCGCTGATCGCGGGCGTGCCTGCCGACAAGATCGTGTTTTCCGGGGTCGGCAAGACGCGGCGCGAAATGGGTGACGCGCTGAGGGCGGGCATCCGCGTGTTCAACGTCGAAAGCCTCGCCGAGCTGGAAGCGCTCAACGACGTTGCCGTGTCGATGGACATGCGCGCGCCCGTGGCCTTCCGCGTCAACCCGGACGTGACGGCGGGCGGTCACGAGAAGATCAGCACGGGCAAGAAGGAGAACAAGTTCGGCATTGCGTGGAGCCAGGCGGAAGCGGCCTATGCGCGCGCGTCGGAATTGCCCGGCATCGAGATCGTCGGCGTGGACGTCCATATCGGCAGCCAGATCGATGACCTCGCGCCTTTCGCAGCCGCCATCGAGAAAGTCGGCGGGCTGATCGCGCGGCTGCGGGCGCAAGGCCACACCATCCGGTCGTTCGACATTGGCGGCGGTCTCGGCATTCCCTACGGCGACAACAACCGCACACCGCCGCCGCCATCTGAGTATGGCGCGCTGGTCAAGCGCCTCACGGCCGGGCTCGACGTGCAGATGATCTTCGAGCCGGGCCGCATGATCGCGGGCAATAGCGGCGTGCTGCTGAGTGAGGTGCTCTATGTGAAACGTGGCGAGGACCGGGATTTTCTCATCATCGACGCGGCCATGAACGACCTGCTGCGACCCGCGCTCTATGATGCGTTCCACGACATGGAGGCGGTCGTCGCGCCGGGCAGTGCGGCGGCGGATGCGAGCTACGACGTGGTCGGCCCGATCTGCGAGAGCGGCGACACATTTGCGAAAGCCCGCGACATGCCGGAAATGCGTGCGGGCGACCTGCTGGTGCTGCACTCGGCCGGAGCTTACGGCGCGGCGCAGAGCAGCCAGTACAACACCCGCCCGCTCGTGCCCGAAGTCATGGTGCGCGGCGACCGGTTCGAGGTGATCCGCGAACGCCCGAGCGTGGCGGAAATCCTGCGCAGCGAACGGATCCCGGATTGGGACTGATCGGCTGCAAGGTCCTGCGCGAGACAAAGTGACCGTGACTGATAATTTACACGACAGCTTTGCACTCTTCGGGTTAGCCTGAGCCGTGGAGACGAACCGCCCAGATTTGCCAGCAAGGCTGGCCCGCCTCGCGACGCTGTCGCGCGCGCGCCTCGTCTGGGAAACCTACGCGCCCGTTCTGGCGCTGCCCGTGCTGGCCGTCCTGCTCTGGCTGATCGCAGGCCTGATCGGCGCGTGGGAGGTGCTGGGCGATCCGGTGCGGCTGCTCGCGCTCGTCGCCTTGCTCGCTGTGGTCGTTCGCGGCGTGCGCAGGGCGCGGGACTTGCGCGTGCCCACGCGGTCGGACGCACTGCGGCGGCTGGAACAGACAGCGGGGCTGGAACACCGTCCGCTCGACACGCTCCAGGATGCCGCCGTCGTGTCGCCGCGTCTCTGGCCCGCCCATGTCCGGCGCGCGAAAGAGCAGGCGGAGACGATCACGCGCATCGGCCGCACGCCCGCGCTCACGCCGATGGACCGCTACGGCCTGCGGATCATCGCGCCGATCGCGCTGGTCATCGCGTTCGTGCTGGCCTGGGGCGTCGGTGCGGAGCGGTTGCGGCGCGCGCTCTCGCCTTCCGCGCTGCCGGTCACCAACCCCAATGCGGTGCGGTTCGAAGCCTGGATCGACCCGCCCGAATATACGGGCCGCCCGCCCGTCTATGCGCAGGGGCAGGACGTGCTCAACGCCCCGGCCGGCTCCACGCTGGTCATCCGGGCCTCCGGCGCAAAGGGCCTGCCGCGGCCGAAGTTCACACAGGCCGAGCCGCGCCTGTCCGAATTCGTCGATCTGCGACGCCTCGGTGATCGCGCATTCGAAGCGCGCACCACGGTCGACGGCGACGCGGTGCTGGACTGGCGCATTGGCTGGCGGCGCAAGACGTTGCGCATAGAGACGATCCCGGACGCAGAACCCGAGATCGAGATCACCACGCCGCCCGAAGCCGACAAGCGCGACCGGCTGGTCATGGCGTTCAGCGCGTCGGACGATTACGGCGTGGAGCGCATCGTGCTGGAAATGGTCGAGCTGACAGACGACTTGTCCGCCCAGACGCTGTTCTCGGAAAATGTACAACAGGCCGAGACCGATGCGGGCGCGTTCAAGGAAGCGGAAGAGCGAGAGCTCAAGCTCGATCTCACGCGCCATCCGCTGGCCGGGCGCAAGGTCGCCGGGCGGCTGGTCGCGATCGACGGCGCGGGCCAGCGCGGTGTGTCCGAGCCGGCCTTCTTCACCGTGCCGGACAAGATCTTCGTCGAACCCTTAGCCAAGGCGATCATGGAACAGCGCACGCTGCTGATCGCGGGCACGGCGGACAACCAGTCCTACGCCCCCATGCCGCCAGGCGAGCCGGACCTGGATGCCAGCGACGGCGAGTTCGACACGGACCAGAGCGCGTGGCGGCTGGACCGCGCGCCTGCGCCCGTGCAGCGCACGGCAGAGCTGATCCGCGCCGTCACCCAATTCCCGGACCCCGGCGTGTTCAACGATCCGGTCGTCTATATGGGGCTGCGCCACGTCGATCGCGGCCTGCGCTATGCGCGCTCCGTCGACGAGCTGTCGGGCCTGCCGGATCACATGTGGTCGCTGGCGCTGCGGGCCGAGTTCGGCGTGCTGGGCACGGCGCTGCAGGAAATGCGCGAAGCCGAGGCGGCCTTGCGCGAAGGCATCGCCCGCCGCGCGCCGCAGCGCGAAGTCGATACGCTCTTCACCCGCTATAACGAGGCGGTCGACGCCTACATGGAAGAGCTGCGCAAGAACGCGACAGTCGGCGAGGACGGCGGCGGTGGGGGCGGCGGCTCCATGGGCTCCACGGACGAAATCCAGGAACTGCTCGACGCCATCGAGGAGGCCAACCGCATCGGCGACACGGAAGGCGCGCGCATCGCGCTGGCCCAGCTGGCCGAACTGCTGGAGAATATGCAGATCCAGCTCAACCCGTCGGGCGAGGGCGGCGAGGGCGATCCGTCTGAGAACGAGATGACGGAAGAGCTGCGTGATCAGCTCGAGGAGCTTGCCGAGCTGCTGGGCGATCAGCGCGAGCTGCAGGACGAAACGCGCCAGGCCGAGCGCGAGGAACTGGCCGAAGAGTTCGGCGAGCAGCCGCGTCCGGGCGAGGGTGACACGCCGGACAGCCAGCCGGGCGAGTCCGGCGAAGACAGCGCTGCGTCCGGCGATGAGCTCTCGCGCCGCCAGGCCGAATTGCAGGCACTCGTTGACGGTCTGTTCGAGCGATTGAACGGCGAGCCATCGCAAATCGGCGAGGGCGAGGAGAGCTCCGGCGAAGCGGGCGAGGACCCCGGTGAGCCCGGCGGCGGCGGTGAGCCCGGCGAGGAGACGGACACACGCGTCGGCTCGGGCGGACAGCTCGGCGAAGGCATTTCGGATGAAGCGCGCGAGGAGGCGGGCACGGCGTTCGGGCAGGCCGGCGAAGCCATGCGCCGATCCGAGGACGCGCTGGGTTCCGGCGAGCTCGGCGAAGCGCGCCAGGCCCAGTCGGACGCGATCGCGGCCTTGCGCGAAGCCGCCGAAATCCTGTCGGAAGAGATCGGCCGTCTCAGCGAGGAAGAGGGGGAGCGCGACGGCGAGGACGGAGAGGGCGGCGCGGGGTCGGACCCGCTCGGCCGCAGCAATGACGGCTTCAACGACCAGGGCGCGGATGTCGACATCGACACGCGCGACAACGCCCAGCGCGCCCGTGAGATTCTGGAGGAGCTGCGC
>JAHDEU010000184.1 GCA_020628635.1 Hellea sp.
CCGCTAAGGTTTCCAGGCCCGATACACATCTTAAACAGAACGCCCTCGCCACCAAGGTCCCGTTCGATCTCGGGCCGATCCACTTCGTCGGCATTGGCGGCATCGGCATGTCCGGCATTGCCGAAGTCATGCTTAATCTCGGCTATCAAGTGCAAGGCTCTGACGCGCGTGAGAGCACGAATACGGCGCGGCTAAAACGGCTCGGCGCGGAGATTTTCATCGGGCAAAAGGCGGAACAGGTGCACGGGGCAGGGGCGATCGTCATGTCCTCGGCAATCAAAGCGGACAACCCCGAACTGATGGAGGCGCGCAAACGCTCCATTCCTGTCGTGCGCCGCGCCGAAATGCTGGCCGAGCTGATGCGCCTGAAATGGACGGTCGCCGTGGGCGGCACGCATGGCAAGACGACGACCACGACCATGATTGCCGCGCTGCTGGAAGGCGGCGGGCTCGACCCGACTGTCATCAATGGCGGCATCATCAACGCCTATGCGTCCAACGCCAAGCTCGGTATGGGCGAATGGATGGTGGTCGAGGCGGATGAGAGCGATGGCTCCTTCCTCAAACTTCTGCCGACTGTCGCGGTCGTCACCAATATCGACCCGGAGCATATGGAGCATTACGGCGATTTCGACGCCCTGCGGAAGGCGTTCGATACCTTTGTCGAGAACCTGCCATTCTACGGTTTCGCGGTGCTCTGCCTCGATGACACCAATGTGCAGTCGCTCGTCGCGCGCGTCACGGACCGCCGCGTCGTCACCTATGGTTTCAATCCGCAGGCCGATGTGCGCGCATCCGATCTGGAGCTCACCCCGACCGGCACGCGCTTCACCGTCACTTTCCGCGAACGCGACGGCGAGACGGTCTGGGCCGATCTCTTCCTGCCCATGGCCGGACGTCACAACACGCAGAACGTCCTGTCCGCCATCGCGGTTTCACGCGAACTCGGCATGACGGAAGCGCAGGTGCGCGCGGGACTGGAGAGCTTCGGCGGGGTCAAGCGGCGCTTCACGCCGGTCGGCGAGTGGAACGGCGTCACCATCATCGACGATTACGGCCACCATCCGGTCGAGATTGCTGCCGTGCTGCAAGCCGCGCGTCAGGTCGCGGAAGGCAGGGTCCACGCCGTCATGCAGCCGCACCGCTACTCGCGGCTGTCCGATCTGTTCGAAGACTTCTCTACCTGCTTCAACGATGCCGACACGGTGCACGTCGCTGATGTCTATGCGGCTGGGGAACAGCCGATCGACGGCATCTCCGGTCCGTCCCTGGTCGAGAGTATCCGCTCCCACGGCCATCGGAACGCGGCCATTACGACGAAGACGACTCTGGCTGGAGACCTCAAAGGCAAGCTCGAGCCTGGCGACCTTGTGATCTGCCTCGGGGCAGGGGACATCACCTATTGGGCAGCCGAGTTGGCCGAGCGGTTGGAACAGGCGTGAACCTGCCCAACGTCAGAGGCTCGCTCAAACGCAACGTCCTGCTCGCGCCCTATACATGGCTGCGGGTGGGCGGGGCGGCGGACGCGCTTTTCATTCCAAAAGACGAGGCGGACCTTGCGCTGTTTCTGAGTTCCATCGACCCGGCAGTCCCGGTGACAGTGCTCGGGGTGGCGTCGAACACGCTCGTCCGTGACGGCGGTGTCGAGGGCGTCGTCGTCCGGCTGGGACCGAGCTTCGCGCGTGTCTCCACCGACGGCATGACCGTGCGCGCCGGAGCCGCCGCGCTCGATAGCCGAGTGGCAAAGGCTGCGGCGAAGTCGGGCATTGCAGGCCTTGAGTTCTACGCCGGGGTTCCCGGCACGATCGGCGGCGCCTTGCGCATGAACGCCGGATGCTACGGTTCCGAGACCGCGGACGTTCTGCAGTCCGTCGTCGCACTCGATCGTCGCGGACGGCGCTTGGAACTCTCCGTCGAGGACATGGACTATCGCTACCGCCATTGCGGCGCGCCGTCCGGTCTCATCTTCACCGAAGCCGTCTTCCAAGGCACGCCCGACACCCCCGTCGCCATCACCGCGCGCATGGACGAGATCACGGCGATGCGCGAACAGTCGCAGCCGATCCGCGAGAAGACGTCCGGCTCCACCTTCAAGAACCCGAACGGCCAATCGTCGTGGAAGCTGATCGATGCGGCGGGCCTGCGCGGGTACCGCGTCGGCGGTGCTCAGATGAGCGAGCTGCATTGCAACTTCATGATCAATGCGGACGGCGCGAGCGCGGCTGATCTCGAGCAACTCGGCGAGACCGTGCGTGCCGAAGTGCTCGCCAGCCAGGGCGTGCAACTCGACTGGGAAGTGCGCCGCATCGGGAGGCCTGCGTGAAGGTTGCAGTGATCATGGGCGGCATCTCGGCGGAGCGCGAGGTCAGCCTGACGTCGGGCCGCGCATGTGCCGAAGCTCTTCGCGGCGAAAATTTCGAGGTCGCCGAAGTCGATGCCGCGCCCGATACGCTGCTGGCCGATCTCCACGAGGCCGCACCGGACGTCATCTTCAACGCGCTTCACGGCGACTGGGGCGAGGACGGCAAGGTCCACGGCCTGCTCGAGCGCTTCGGGAAGCCCTACACCCATAGCGGGGTGGCGGCGTCCAAGCTCGCCATGAACAAGGAATGGGCCAAGGCCGTGTTCCGCCTGCACGGCATCACGGTCCCCGGCGGCGGCGCGACACCGCGTGCGCGGATCGGCGACGGAGGCGTCCTGCCCGCGCCCTATGTGGTCAAGCCCAACGGTTCGGGCAGCTCGGCCTCGGTTTATATCGTCGAGGACGAGACCCCCGATATACTTTCGCAGATCATGTCCGATGACGGTCTCGGCGCGGAGCCGATCGTCGAGCCGTTCATCCCGGGCCGCGAGCTGACCGTCGCAGTCATGGACGGCCACGCCATCTGCGTAACCGAGATCATCCCGGAGTCCGGCTGGTACGATTACCACGCCAAATATGGCGACGGCGGCTCGCGCCATGTTGTGGAGCCGGAACTCCCCGCGGGCGTGGCGGAACAGGCCATGCGCTGGGCTGAGACCGCGCATCTCGCGCTCGGCTGCCGCGGCGTGAGCCGCGCGGATTACCGGTTTGATGATACCGAATGGCCGGAAAATCACAGCGAATCCGACGTGGTAAACAGATTGGTAATGTTGGAGCTCAATACTCAACCCGGAATGACCCCGACATCGCTCGTGCCCGAACAATGCGCGCATGTCGGTCTGAGCTTTGGGAAGCTCTGCAGGTGGATGGTTGAGGACGCGACATGGCCCAGAACGGCGCAAAAGGAGCGGGGCAAACCCGCGTTTCGCCGATAAAGCCGCGCCTGCGCGGGGCGTCGCGCCTCGTGCAATCCCGGGTGCATGCCGGGCTTCGTGCCGCCACGCTCAACCGCCGCTCCGCGCTCAACTCCGCCGCCGGACTGCTGGCCGCTCTGTTGGTGCTGTTCTTCCTTGCGCTCTGGCTCGGCGGCTACCTGCCCGCCGTGAAACAGAACATTTCGGACACGAAGCGCAACACGCTGATGAGCATGGGCTTCACCGTGGACCACATAGACGTGATGGGCGAGGGCAGGCTCAACGAAGCGGATGTCCGTGCCGCCGTGGGCATTTACCCCGGCGACTACTTCTTCGCCGCCGACCTGCAGCGTGCGCAGGAGCGCACGGAAAGCCTGCCATGGGTTGACCGCGCCGTGGTGCGCCGCCTGTGGCCCAACCGCATCGTCGTGCAGCTGGTCGAAACGACGCCCTATGCAATCTACCAGCAGCAGGGCGTGCTGCACCTGACCGACCTCGACGGCGCGCTGGTTGCCCCGCTGGACGCGGACACGGCGCGACTGCCCGAGGGTCTGCGCGTTTTCACCGGGCCGCACGCCGCCGAACACGCCGCCGACATCACGCGCGTGGTCCAAAGCCAGCCCCGCATCTGGGCGCAGACCACCGCGCTGACCCGCCACGCATCGGGCCGTTGGGACCTGCACCTGCAGTCCGGCCTCCTGCTGCGCCTGCGTCACGGCCATGAGGCCCGCAGCCTGCAGCAATTCGCGCAGCTCTCGCCCGAGCAGGCCGCGCAATATGCCGTGGTCGATCTGCGCCTCGCCGACCGCATCACGCTGACCCCGATAGAGCCGACCACCACGTGAGCCTGTCCCGTTCCGACACGATCTGCGTGCTCGACATCGGCACGTCCAAGGTGGCCTGCCTCATCGGTCGAAACGACCCGGCCACGGGCGTACGCCTGCTCGGCGCCGGAACGGCAGCGTCGGCCGGGGTCAAGCACGGCGCCGTGGTCGATCTCGACGCGGCCGAAGCCGGCATTCGCCAAGCCGTCCAGAAAGCCGAACGCGCAGCCGGGGTCACGGTCCACGGCGTCGTGGTCAATGGTGGCTTGCGCACGCTGAAATCCCGGCACATGCGCGTGCATTCGCAGTTCGCGTCCGGCGCGATCGAGGACCGCAATCTCAAGCGCATCATCGACACGTCGCTGTCGCAGCAAGCGACGCCTGACCACGCCATCCTCCATGCGCTCCCGCTCAATTGGGAAGTGGACGGCGAGAACGGAATTCGCGATCCGCGCGGCATGTATGGCCAGCGGCTGGGCGTGGACATGCACTTCGTCACCGCCGGCATCGGGCCCTTGCGCAATCTCGCCCATTGCATCGAGCGGTGTCACCTCTCCCTGCGCGGAGTCACGGTCAGCCCTTACGCCGCCGCGCAATCCGTGCTGACGCAGGACGAGCGCGACCTCGGCGTGACGCTGATCGACATGGGGGCGGGGCTTACGACGGCGTCGGTCTTCCGCGACAACCAGCTGGTCCATGTCGACGCGATCGGTGTCGGCGGCCGCAATGTGACGTCCGATATCGCGCGCGGACTGAACACGCCGGTGGAAGCGGCCGAGCGCATCAAGCTGCTCTACGGCTCCGCGCTGCACGGCTCGCGCGACGAATACGAGCAGATCCCGTGCCCGCCCGTCGGCGCCATGGACGAGCTGCAGCGCGTGCCCAAGGCGCGCCTCACCGCCATCATCCGCGCCCGCGCGGAGGAAACGCTGGAGCTGTTGCAGAAGCGTCTCTACGCTTCCGGCCTTGAAAGCCACTCCGGCCGGCAGATCGTTCTGACCGGCGGCGCGGCGAAGCTGTCGGGCCTGCGCGAACTGACCGAACTCGTCTTCAACAAGCGCGTCCGCATCGGTACGCCGCACGGCGTCTTCGGCCTGACGGATGCCCTCGACGCACCGGACTACGCCGTGGCGACGGGCCTGCTGTGCCATGCCTATGA
>JAHDEU010000185.1 GCA_020628635.1 Hellea sp.
GATGATCTCGCCCGTGCGAATGTCGAGCACGACCCCCGCCGCCGACTGGGCGGAGAACCTCTCGGTCGCGAGTGCGAGTTCGTCGGACAGCGCAAACTGCACGCGCGCATCGATGGACAGAGCCACGGCTGGCGCGCCCTCCTGCATGATGCGGTCGTCATACGCGCGCTCCGCCCCGGCCGCGCCCTTCAGGTCGATATCGGTCCAGCCGACGACATGGCTCGCCAGCGGCGCGACCGGATAGACGCGCTTGGGCTCGCGACGGAAATTTAGGCCCGGCAGACCGAGCTCGAACACGGCCTGCTTGTCCTTGGGCGACAGACCACGATCAATCCAGACGAAAGCGCGCTCACTGGAGAGCTGCCGCTGCACCTTGGCGCGGTCGAGTTCAGGGCGCAGCGCGACGAGCTTGGCCGCCGTCTCCGCCGCGTTCCAGATGCGGTCCGGTTCCGCGTAAAGCGAGTAGGTCGAGAGCGTCGTGGCGAGCACCTCGCCGTGACGGTCGGTGATGTCGGCGCGCACGTCGAGCACGGACGCCGGGACGGCGCGGCGGTGATTGTCGGGCGAAAGCAACGCGACCTCAGCCAGCCGCACCAGCACGACGCCGATCATGAAGAGGAAGACGACCAAGCTCATGCGGATGCGGATTCGGCCTTCGGACACGGCTTCGAACTCGACATCCGCGACATCGACAGCCGGTTCGGTGTGGAACGGCAGGCCGCTCATGGCGCCGCCGCCTTCGTGTCGGCGACCTTGATCGGCTCCAGCCCGAGCTGTTGGGACGACAGCGCGCGCAGCCGGTCCGGCGCGGCCAGAACAGCACGTTCGGCCTTCAGCACGTCGATGGCGGTCTCCTGCGCGGCGATGGCGCGTTCCAGCCGGACGACCTCGGCGCGGGCTTCCTGCGCGCGGGTCTTCACATAGAACAGCCCAACGGTCAGCACGACGCCCAGCATGACCAGCAGGAACAGGCCCAACCGGCGCGATGCCCGGGCTTCTGGAGCATAGACGTAGGCGCCGCTCATGCGATGGCCGCCAATGTCGGGAGCGCGCGCTTGGCAGGCGTCCAGTCTGGGTCCTGCTCATGCGCGGGCGCGTCGGTGCGGATCGCCATGCGCAGTTTGGCTGACCGCGCACGCGGATTGCTCTGCTCTTCGGCGCGGCTCGGCTTGACGACGGAGCGGCGCGGCAGGCGGAAGCTCGCGGCCGGACCCGTCTGCGTCACGGCAGGCGCATAGCGCGAGCCACCCTCGAATTCCCCTGCCCGGTCGCGCAGGAATTGCTTGGCGATGCGGTCTTCGAGCGAGTGGAACGTCACGACGACCAGACGCCCGCCCGGCGCGAGCAGCCGTTCCGCCGCGCAGAGGCCGCGGTAGAGCTCGCCCAACTCGTCATTTACGAAGATGCGCAGCGCCTGGAAAATGCGCGTGGCCGGATGGATCTTGCCGGATCGCGGGATGACGCTTTCGATGACGTCGACCAGTTCCGCGGTCGTCGCGATTTCGGCGTCCTGGCGCGCTTCGACGATCCGGGCCGCCGCGCGCCGTGCTTGGCGCTCTTCTCCATATACGCGGAAGACGGTTTCGAGCTCGCTCTCGCTCAGTTTCATTACAGCGTCCCGCGCGGTCGGTCCGCTGCGGCTCATGCGCATGTCGAGAGGGCCGTCCTTCTGGAACGAAAAACCCCGCTCGGCGCGGTCGATCTGCATGGACGACACGCCGATGTCGAAGACAATAACGTCGGCGAGCGGAAGGTCGTGTTGGTCCATTTCGGAGAACGGCGTCTCTACCAGCCGGAAACGGCTATCGTATTGGTCGGCCAGCTCATCGGCGCGCGACCGCACAGACGGATCGCGGTCCAGCCCGACGACCTCGCCCGCGCCCGCTTGCAGGAAGGCCTCGCTGTAGCCGCCATTCCCGAAGGTCGCGTCCACGACGCGCTCGCCGGCCTGCACGTCGGCCGCACGAAGGACCTCGTCGAGCATGACCGGAATATGCGGACGCCCGCTCACAGTGCCATCCGGACATTGCCGAGCAGGCGCGTGGCCTTGGCGCGCTCGCGCATGGCCTCCATCCGCTCCTCATGCGCGCCCGGCTCCCAAATCTCGAAGCGGTTGCCGAGGCCGACGAAGCAGGCCGCGTTGCCGAGATCGGCATGGTCGCGGAATTCCTGCGGCAGCACGATGCGTCCGGTCTTGTCATAGCCGAGCCGCTTGGCCCCGCCGAGCAGCACCATTTGCTGCGCCTGCGCGGCCTCGACCGACAATGTGCCTTCGGCGACCCGTTCAAAGATTTCCGACTGCAGTGCGTCCATCAGCTTGCGGTCGCCGCCTTCGAGAAAGGTGCCGTGCACGCTCGGCCAGACATAGATCGCGTCCTGATCGACCACGTCGCGAAACGCCGACGGGACAGAGGTTCTGCCCTTCGCGTCGATCGCGTTTGTCGCGGTGGAAAGGAACATGAAGCGGCCCCGCACGAACCGGCGCGAACGGGACTGCCCGCACCTTTGGTCAGCAATGGGATATCATGGGAAATCATGGTCGGCCACGCCACGTGAAGGTTTTGTTAGCCATACCGCTTAAGGTCTTAACAAGCTGTGAGTAACCGGTACGAGCGCATGGTTTCGCAATCGAAACAACCGCTTCGCCTGTGGATGAAAGTGTCAGAGGGCCTGTAAGCCGGGTTCTGTACTGCGATATGGTTAATCGCAGCGGCGGCCATTCATCTGGGGCGGCGCTCGCGCGCCGCCTCTAGCGACCGACCCGGACGACACCGACAAAGCGCGGCATACGTCGTCCCTATTTGGTCTTGCTCCGGATGGGGTTTACCGTGACGGAGCGGATTGCTCCGCCCCCGGTGCGCTCTTACCGCACCCTTTCAGCTTTTCCCGCGAAGATCGCGGGTAGTCTTCTCTCTGTGGCACTGTCCCTCGGACAAAAGTCCGGCCAGCCATTAACTGGCATCCTGCTTTGCTGGAGCCCGGACTTTCCTCACGCTCTCACGTGCGGCCGCCCGGCCCTCTGACAGCCGCGCTAAACCGTGCTAGGCGGGGGCCGTCAAGCGGGAGAGTGCCATGAAACGAGTCTGTCTAGCTTTAAGCCTCCTCTTGCTCGGATGTAGCGCGGCGGAGCCGGGCGTGGATGCGATGTCCGACGTCACGCTCTACCGAACGACCGCCGTGACGTCCGACCCGGCCCAGCCGGTCGCCACCGGGGTTGCGCTGAAGGGCGACAGCATCGCGGCCGTGGGCGACTTCGAGGCGCTTCGAGACCAGCTCAAGGGCGCGGAAGTGGACGAGAGCTTTGCCGACGTCGTCATGCTCCCCGGCCTCATCGACCCGCATGTCCACATGACGCTGGGCGCCATGATGTACGGCGCGCAGATCGTGCCGCCTTGGGACGTGCCCGTCGCGGACGGGACCATCGAAGGCCTCACCACGCGCACCGCTTTGCTGTCGCGCATCGCACAGATCGAGCGCTCCGCAGACGACGGCCCGCTGGTGCTCTGGGGCTATCACGACCTGATCCAGGGCAATGTGCGCCGTGCCGATCTCGATGCCATTTCCAAGACACGGCCGATCATGCTCTGGCACTGGTCGGGGCATGATTTCTACCTTAACAGCGCGGCCATCCGCTTCCTCGAAATCGACGCCAGCCTTCACGAGACGTTCGAGGGCGTGGAGCTGGACGCGGACGGCGAGCTGACGGGGCGCATCTATGAGGACGCCCTGCTCGCCGTCTTCCCCAAGCTCGCGACCATCCTGATGAGCCCGGATCACATCGCGCGCGGCTGGGAGCGCTATGAGAGCCTGCTGCGCGATGCGGGCGTCACCACGGTGGCCGAGATGGGCTACGGCATTTTCGGACAAGCCGCCGAGGACGCGTTTCTCGCCCAGCACCACTCCGACGCCGATGGCTACGCCGTCTATCTGGTGCCCGAGCACCGCGCCTTCGCCCGCGCGCATGAGGACCCTGTCGCCGCCATGACCGCCCTGCGCGAGACGGACCCGCGCGTGCTGCCACAGGTCAAGCTGTTCAGTGACGCCGCCTTCTACAGCCAGACCATGGCCATGAGCGACCCTTACGTCGCGGGACAATCGGAAGGCAGCACGGGGCTGTTCGTGACGGAGCCGGACGCCCTGCCCGACCTCATGGCGCGCTACTGGAATGCCGGGCTCGACATCCATGTCCATTCCAACGGCGATGCCGCGCAGGACAGCACGATCAACGCCATCGCCTCGCTGCCGCCGGAAGCCACCGAAGACCAGCGCGTCATCCTGGAGCATGCCGCCCTGCTCTCGCCGAGCCATGTCCGCGCGCTGTCCGACCTGCCCGTCGGCATCAGCGCCGCGTCGCACTACGTTCGCTATATGGGCACGACGATGAGCACGGCCATCGGCCCGGAACGCGCGCGATGGCTCTCGCCCATGCGCTCGGTCGCAGACGCCGGCATTCCCATGACGCTGCACAGCGACGCGCCCCTCGCCCCGCCCTACCCGCTTCTCGCCGCGCAGGCGCATCTGTTGCGCGACACGGTCGATGGCCGCGTGGCCAATGCAGACGAGCGCCTGACACGTGAACAGGCCCTGCGCGCGGTCACGCTCGACGCCGCCTGGTCGCTCGGGCTGGAGGACACAATCGGCTCCATCGAAGCGGGCAAGCGCGCGGACTTCACCGTGGTCACGATGAACCCACTGGAAACCGCGCCGGAGAACTGGGACGAGATCGAGGTGCTGGGGCGGATCAGGAGTGGGCGGGCCTTTGAGTGAGGTGGACGAGCGGCGGCAGATGATCGAATTCGCTGACCTTCCCTCACCCCAGGTTTGATCCGGAGTCCATCTCCGGGCGGTTCGCGCGTTTGCGTCGGTTGATTGATTTCGGGTCGAGCCCGGGATGAGCGTGCGTGGAATGGTCACGGCTGCGACCAGCTCCATCCCACTTCTCCCCTCTGAGGGGAGGTGTCGCCGCGAGCGCAGCGAGTAGGTGACGGAGGGGTAAGGTGTCTCGTCTCTAGAACTGAGTGACCTTACCCCTCCGCCCATCGCTTCGCTCGGGCACCTCCCCTCAGAGGGGAGGAGTTTGGTTTGGTGCGTTTCTCAACGCCTCACTTCGTCTCCTATCCTGTTCTCGGAGCAAGCGCCCCTGTCCTGCCGAGGATCGCGCCTGCGGCCGAGCATTGTTTTCTTGCCGATGCGTCGTGGGTGACACGAGCGCGG
>JAHDEU010000186.1 GCA_020628635.1 Hellea sp.
TCTGCTCGACCGCTCGCGCAACCGGGTCCGCGCGCTGCGCTTCTTCGAGGACGTGGAGATCGAGGAGACACAGGGCTCCAGCCCCGACCGCGCCGTGGTCAAGGTCACCGTGAAGGAACAGCCCACGGGCGAGCTGTCCTTCTCCGCCGGTTTCTCATCGGCTGACGCCTTCCTGGTCGATCTGTCCATCACGCAGCGCAATCTGCGCGGTCGCGGCCAGCTCCTGCGCTTCGTGATCCGGGCGTCGTCCAACCGGCGCGAGATCGATGCGCGCTTCACCGAGCCGCGCTTTCTGGGCCGCAACCTCGCGGCCGGTGTGGAGCTGTTCGATGTGGTCATCGACTTCCTCGACGAAGCGGGCTTCCGCTCCAGCCGCACGGGCGCGCAGGTCAGCCTCGCCTTCCCGTTGACGCAAAACACCTCGCTGACAGCACGCTACTCGCTGCGCCAGGAGGACATCGAATTCGGCCAGGAAGAGCAGTGTGATGCGATCCTGCTGAGGTCCGCAGAGGGCACGCTGACCGTGCAGGACCGTCAGGTCTTCCCGCTCTGCCA
The DNA here is from genome assembly GCA_020628635.1 of Hellea sp. Taxonomy (GTDB): domain Bacteria; phylum Pseudomonadota; class Alphaproteobacteria; order Caulobacterales; family Maricaulaceae; genus Litorimonas. The sequence goes on from JAHDEU010000186.1 coordinate 556, forward strand.
GCAGCGCGGCGGGCGGCTGTCGTCTATTCTCGGCTACACATTCGCCTGGGACAAGCGGAACGATCCGATCACGCCGACAGGCGGTTTCGACTTCCGCTTCTCGCAGGATGTGGCCGGCATCGCAGGCGATGTGCAGTATCTGCGCACCGACATTCGCGGCAATTACTACAAGGGCCTGTTCCCCAATGTCATCGCATCCGCGACCGTGGCCGGCGGCTATATCCGCGGCTGGGGCGGCGAGCCGGTGCAGATCAACGACCGCTACTTCAAGGGCAACTTCGAATTCCGCGGGTTTGACAATGCGGGCATCGGACCGCGCCTTGTGACCTTCAACGCCGACACCGGCGACACGCTCATCACCAACGCCAATGGCCAGTCATTCGACGGTCGCGGACGCGCGCAGGGCGGCAATGCCTTCGGCCTCGCTGCGGCGGAGGTGAGTTTTCCGGTTGGCATCCCGCAGCTTTTGGGGTCAGTCTTCATCGAGGCCGGCACAGTCGGTCTGCTGGACGACGAATTCCAGTCCAACATCATAACAAGTCCAGGCGCGACCGGCCTTCAACCCGGCGACTCCTGTGACGGCATCACGGCGGCGGGAGTGATCTGCCAACGCACGGTCGACGATCTGTCGCCGCGCGTCACCGCAGGTGCCAGCGTCTTCTGGGAGAGCCCGTTTGGTCCGATCCGCTTCGACTTCACGCAGCCGATCGTCAAGCAACCCTTCGACGACAGAAAGTCGTTCCAGTTCACAACCCGTACGAGGTTCTAGAATGTCCACGCTCAAATCGCTCAAACGCGCCGCTCTTGGCAGCGCGCTCGCCCTGATCGCCTCCACCGCCGCCTTCGCGCAGTCCACAATCCTCGTGGTCGACACCGCCAAGGTCTATAACGACAGCTCGGTCGGGCAGCATGTCACCCGCCAGATGGAATCCATGCGCACGACCACGACATCCAGCCTGCAAGCCCAGGCCAGTCCGCTGGAAGCGCGCCAGAAGTCGCTGGCGACACGCGCCGACGGCAAGACGCAGCAGCAGGTCCTGCAGGATGCAACCCTGCGCTCCGAAATACAGGCTCTGCAGAAGGACAGCATCAAGCTCCAGCAGGACCTTGCCATCGCCCAGCGCGAACTGCAGATCACCGAGGCCAAGGCGCGCCAGCTGGTCAACGCCAAGATGAAGTCGATCATCGATTCGATCGCGCGTGAGCGCAACGCCGATGTGGTGCTGGAAAAGCAGCTCGTCATCTATGGCGAGCCTGCCGACATCACGCCGACTGTTCTGCAGCGCCTGAACTCGCAGATGACGACCGTTCCCGTGACCCGCGAGCGCCTGCCGCGCGGCTAACCCGGCGCGAGAGTTCGAAGACCAAGAGGCGCGCCGGACCATCGGCGCGCCTTTTTCGTGGCAGCAAACCGTTACACGGCGTCACATGATTTAAGTTGAGACAGCCTTCCGCCGGACATAGAGCCGACCCATGATCGACCCGCATATCTACGCGCTGAAAGACGGCGGGATCAGCCTGGCCGATCTATGTGCCACGCTTGGAATCGACGCGCCCGAGGGCTCGTTTTCGGACGTGGTGATCACTGCGCCCGCGTCACTTGAGACGGCGCAGCCCGGCGAGATAACATTTCTCGCGAACCGCAAATCCGCTGACGCGCTGGAAACGTCCAAGGCGACGGCATGCTTCGTGACAGAGAAATTCGCCCCGCTTGTCGGCGACAGACACATCATTCCGGTCATCACCTCCACGCCGAAATACCATCTCTGCGAAGCCACGCGGTTGCTGGTCAGCGAGCGCGAGGACGGCGCGCGGATCGACCCGAGTGCGTCCATCCACCCCAGCGCCGTGATCGGACCAGGCGTCATCATCGGGCCCCGCGTCAGCGTGGGACCCAACTGCGTCATCACTCATGCGGTGCTGGGCGAGGGCACGACCGTCAAGGCAAACAGCGTGATCGGCGGGGAGGGCTTTGGCGTGGTCGCTTCACCCAGCGGGGACATTGCGTCCGTGCCGCATGTCGGCCGCGTGGTGATCGGTGAACGCGTGCTCATCGGATCCAACACTTGCATCGACCGGGGACAGCTTGGCGACACGGTCATTGGCGATGACTGCAAGATCGACAATCTCGTCCAGATTGCCCACAATTGCGTGCTTGGCCGCGGCTGCGTGCTGGCAGGCCATGTGGGCCTGAGCGGCTCATGCGTGATTGGCGACGGCGTGATGATGGGCGGACGTGTCGGGCTGGCCGACCATGTCAATGTGGGCGACGGCGCTCGGCTCGCAGCCTTTGCAGGCGTCATGCACGATGTGCCGGCGGGCGCGACATGGTCGGGCATTCCGGCCATGCCGATTCGGGACCATATGAAGCTGGTGGCGCAGGACCGCCGCGCGGTGCGCAAATGAGCTGGAGCTATCCCATCGGGCGAGAGGGCGTGGAAACTCTCCTGCCGCACCGCCCGCCAGCGCTGCTGATTCACAGCGTGGAGAGCTTTGACGAAGGCGTGCTCCACGCCCGTGTCACCACCAATCCCGACTGGAACATCTTCGACGGCCATTTCCCGGGACGTCCGATCCTGCCGGGAGTGATCCTGATAGAGATGATCGCGCAGGCCGGGGCGCTATTGGGCGGCATCTCGGGCATTGTGGATGAGGGGACCTTCCTCGCCTTTTCCGGGGTCGAGAAAGCGCGTTTTCGGCGTCCCATTGGACCGGGCGAGACGATTGACATCTTTGCTGAACTCGCCAGCTCGCGCCGCGGCCTTCACCGCTTCAAGGGACGGGCCGAAGTCGGCGGGCAACGCGCAGCCGTGGTGGAATTCACCGCTGCACAGATGAGCTTCGAAGGCTGATGAGTGTCAATATCCATCCGACCGCACTGGTCGACCCGGCCGCGGAGCTGGGCGAGGGTGTCAGCATCGGTCCGTTCTGCACGGTAGGCCCCGATGTGCGCCTTGGCGACCGCACGGCATTGATCAGCCATGTCACCCTGACCGGGCACACGACCATCGGATCAGACTGCGCGCTCTACCCGCAGAGTTCGATGGGCTTCCCGCCGCAGGACTTCAAACACAAGGGCGAGGGACCGGTGGGCATCGAGATCGGTGACCGCTGCATCTTCCGGGAGATGACCAATGTCCATCCGGGCACCGACGTCGGCAAACCCATCACGCGGATCGGCAATGACTGCTATCTCATGGTCGGAGCCCACATCGCGCATGAATGCCGGGTTGGGAACAATGTCACCCTGTCCAATTACGCTCAGGTCGGGGGCAACGTCACCATTGGGGACTTCGTCATCCTGGGCGGTGTCGCGGCAGTCCACCAGCACACACGGATCGGCAGCTACGCTTTCATCGCGGGTCTGGCGCTCGTGACGCAGGATGTCATTCCCTACGGGCTGGTGGCCGGCAATGCGGCTCACCTGAACGGGCTGAACATCGTCGGGTTGAAGCGCCGCGGCTTTTCGCGCGACCAGATCTTCCAGCTTCGCGCGGCCTACCGGCAGCTCTTCGCGGATGAGGGCACGCTGGCCGAGCGGATGAACGACGCGGAGCGCATCTACGGCGACGCGCCGCTCGTGATGGAGATATTGCGCTTCATGCAGAGTGACAGCGACCGCCCGATCTGCCTGCCGGACCCACGCCGGTGAATGCGCCGCGCCGCCATATCGGCCTGATTGCGGGCGGTGGGAAACTGCCGGTGCAGGTCGCGCGCGCCGTGCGCGAAAGCGATGACGATCTGACTATCATCAATGTGCAGGGCGACGCCTCTCCGTCCGCCCTGCCATCCGGCACGCTTCTTCCACTCTCCAAATTCGGCAAGATGCTGAAACACTTCAAGTCGCGCGGTGTGAGCCATGTCTGCATGGCGGGCACGGTCAGCCGACCGGACTTCGCGGACTTCAAGCCGGACCTCGCTGCCATGCGCTATTTGCCCGGGACGGTCCGCGCCGCGCGTGACGGCGACGACGCCTTGCTGCGCCACGTCATGTCGATCTTCGAAGGCAAGGGCTTTCGAATCATATCCGCGCAGGAACTCTGCGCGACACTGCTCCTGGCGGAAGGCCCAGTCGGCGCGGTCAACATCACCGCAGCTTACAAGGCCGACGCATTGCGCGCTATGGAGGTGGCGGCGGCCATTGGCGCGATGGACATAGGGCAGGGTGCGGTTGTCGCGGACGGCGTGGTGCTGGCGGTGGAAGCCCAGGAAGGCACGGATGCCATGTTGCTGCGCGTGGCGGAGCTGCCCGAAGCCGTGCGGGGCACGACCATGCGCCGCGCCGGTGTTCTCGCCAAGCGGCCCAAACCCGGACAGGACAAGCGCGCCGACCTGCCGACGCTCGGCCCCCGCACGGTCGACCTCGCGGCCAAGGCTGGACTGGCCGGCATCATCGCCGAGGCGGGCGAAGCGTTCTTGCTGGATGCCGAGGCCACGCGCGACCTGGCTGACCGCATGGGCCTGTTCGTCGTGGGACTGCCCAAGAGCGGCGGTTAGGTGCCGCGCACCGACGTTTTCATCGTTGCGGTCGAGCCGTCCGGCGACAATCTCGGCGCGGCATTGGCAGAGTCGCTGCGCGCTAAGGCGCCTTCCATGACGATGAAAGCCATTGCTGGCGCTTCGACCGAGCGCGCTGGCCTGCCGAGCCGGATG
>JAHDEU010000187.1 GCA_020628635.1 Hellea sp.
GGCGCAGCGCCGCCAAGCTCGACCCGGCGACCGACCGCGCGCGCATCCGCGCCATGTACACCCACCCCGAACACGCCCGCCGCGGGATCGGGCGCATGGTCATCGCCGCGTCCGAGCGGGCGGCGCAGGAGCGGGGGTTCCACGCAGCGGAAATGGCGGCGACCGAGGCGGGCAAGCCGTTCTACCTGTCGCTGGGATATGTGGTGGAAGACAGCTTCTCGGATCACACGGGCGGCGTGGCTGTGCCGCTCCACCGGATGGCGCGTTGTCTTTGAACCAGACCGGGCCACGCAGCGGCCTGCGCGCAACTGCTCTGGATTGCACGTCTTTCAATTCACGTTAACCCAACCCGGATAAGTTGCAGCCGAAGTCAGCCTTTGGGATAGGCTGGTCAGGTTTGGGATGATGCGGCTCCCTTCAAGGGCCGCGAGGGGAAGAGCACATGCGGGGACAATCGCGTCTGGCGAAAAAGTCTTTGAAATCGACCGGCAAGGCGCCGGTCGAGGACGGGCGTTTGCTGCGCCAGGTCGTGGCGGCCAGTGACAGTACATGCGTCGTGACGGGCCAGGACGGCGTCATCAGCGCGATCTACGGCGAATTCGCCCGCATCACCGGCCTCGGCACCACGGAGGGGCTTGTCGGCCTGCCCGCCACCGACATCATCAAGGCGCTGGACGTGCGCGACCTCGACGGCGAACCCGTCATGGAGGGCGTGCAGCTCGCCGATGCCGTGCGGAGCATCATGGCGGCCGGCAAGCAGATGCGCCTGCAGAACATGACCATGCGTGCAGACGGCGCGCTGATCCGGCTGGAAAGCTATTTTCCCGGCGACGGCACGCTGTTGTCGGTGATGCGCGACATGTCCGACGTCGCCGAAGACCGCGCCATGCTGCGCTACGCCATGGAAACGGCAAGCGCGGGCTACTGGTCGCTCGACATGCGCACGGGCGAGTTCAAATTCTCCGACAGCGTCAACCGGCGGCTGTCGCAAGGTGAGCGTTCGCGCATCGCCACGGACGGGCTGTTTGCCATCCTGCACCCGGACGACCGTTCGCGCCTGCTGCGGGAATGGCAGGCGGTGGCCACCGGTCTGGGACCGTTCGACCTGACCTACCGCGTGGTCACGGAAGCCGAAGGCACGATGTGGCAGCGCTCGATCGGGGAAGTGCAGACCCTGCCCGACGGCACGCGCATCAAGGCGACCGCCTTCGTCATGGAGATCACGGATGCGGTGCAGGCCCGCGAGGACCTGGAGCGCGCGCAGGACGACGCCGCCCGCAAGGAGGATTTCATGGCCCGGATGAGCCACGAGATCCGCACCCCGCTCAACGCCATCATCGGCATGGCCGACAGCCTTCAGGACGAGCCCATGTCTGACACGGTGCGCGACGTGGTCGGCGACATGGAGGCGGCGGCCGAAAATCTCAGCCAGCTGCTCACCCACACGCTCGACCACGCGAAACTGTCCACCGGCACGGTCAAGGCGGATTTCGAGCCGAACGATCCGCGCAAGCTGGTCCAGAGCTGCCTGCGCACCTGGCGCGCCAAGATGGCCGAAAAAGGCCTCGAATTCCGCATCGGCGTGTCGCCGGACGTGCCGGACACCATGCCGCTCGACAGCTTCCGCGTGCGCCAGTGCCTCGACAACCTGCTCTCCAACGCCGCCAAGTTCACGGAAGAGGGCCGCGTCGTTCTCGTCGCGCGCGCCGTGCAGCATGAGGGCCAGCCCCACCTCGCCCTGATCGTCCAGGACAGCGGCATCGGCATGAGCGCGGAGGAGCAGCGCAACATCTTCGATCCCTACAACCAGGCGGACGGCACGATCTCGCGCCGTTTCGGCGGCACCGGACTGGGCCTGTCGATCTCGCGCCAGCTCGCCGTGCTGATGGGCGGAACGCTGACCGTTCGCTCCACGCCGGGACAGGGCTCTGCCTTTGTGCTGATGCTGCCCCTGGACCCGGACGCCGCACTGGCCGCGCAGGCCGCGGCGCAATCGGTGATCCCCGCGGTTGCGGTCGCGAACGACCTCGCGCCAGAAGGGGCCGGTCCGAAATCCGCGCCCGACTCGCCGGTCATTCCGGCACCCGCGCGCCTGCCGTTCGAAGGGCTGTCCGTGCTCTGCGTGGAAGACAATGTCGTCAACCAGAAAGTGGTGGAGCGGCTGATCGGCTCGCGCGTGGCCCAGCTCCACTTCGCCAGCCATGGCCGCGAAGCGCTTTCCGTGCTCGACACGGTGCATATCGACGTGGTGCTGATGGACATCCACATGCCCGTCATGGACGGCATCGAGACCACCATGGAGATCCGCGGCAGCGAGGCAACCTATGCCAATGTCATCATCATCGCCCTGACGGCCGACCCGGACTACCAGCAGATGCGCATCTGCCGCAATATCGGCATGAACGACACCATCGCAAAACCCGTCCGGCGCGAGGACATATTGGAGGCGTTCAACCGCACCATGGGCAATCTGTCGGAATCGCACGGGGTCAAGGTGGCGCTGGGATAGGTCGTGGGGGAGCCGGTCCCTGGAGTAAATCCGGGCTGTCACATCTCCATTGTCGCTCATCCCCGCGAAAGCGGGGACCCAGCTTGCAAGCCTGTGCGATGTCTGAACCGGACCACGAAACGAGGGCTGGATCCCCGCCTTCGCGGGAATGAGCGACGAGGGGGCAGGGTTCTACCTTCCGTCATCCCGGGCAAGGCCGCAGGCCGCTGATCCGGGACCCATCGGTGAAAAAGACGCGAACTTGGTCACACTGCCGTCAGGTCCCGGCTCTGCGCTCGCTGCGCTCCCTTGACCGGGATGACGGGGTGGGTGGCAGGTCAACCCGGAACGCCCATGAACTTGCCGTCCCGTTCCAGCGCGCGCAGCCAGGCGGGGCGCTGGGTCATGCGCTCGATGTAGCCGCTCAAGGCCGGGTATGGCTCCAGCAGCCCGCCGCGCAGCCGCGCCATGTAGAGCGTGTAGCCGAAGGCGATGTCGGCGGCGGTGAAGCGGTCTCCGGCGATGAATTCATTATCCGTGAGCTGAGCCTCCAGCGCGGTGAAGGCCGCGCTCAGACGCGGACCCGTGAAAGCCTTGTCCACCGCGCCCAGCACGCCCTTGGCCACGCCGCGCACGAAAAACGGCGCGCGCTCTGACGCGATGCCGTGGACGAAGCGCATGGTCAGAAGGGGCTGCACCGTGGCTCCGGCCGCGTGGAACCAGAACAGGTAGTCCGCGCGCAGCGGGTCGTCCGCGCCGGGGCGCAGATCGCTGTCGGGCAAGCGGTCGAGGACGTAGTCGATGATGGCCGCGCTTTCGCTGATGGCGACATCGCCGTCGGTCAGCAGCGGCGCGGTGCCGAAGGGGGACAGCGCCTTGAACGCGTCCGGGGCCAGCATGGTCGCCGGGTCGCGGTCATACATCACCATCTCGTGCTCCACGCCCGTCTCCTCCAGCAGCCAGAGAATGCGGATGGAGGCGGAGTTCTCGAGGTGGTGAAGCGTGATCATGTCGGGTCCACGGCGCAATTGTCGATGAGTCGGACCAGGCGGTCCGGGGCAGGGCAGTGAGCCGCGATCAGCAGCCGCGCGGGCGCATCAATCGGACCGCGCGTGATCGGGGCGAGGCTTTCCGCGTCCGCCAGCGAGACATAATCCACCGCCGCGAACCCCGCATCGATCAGCGAGCGCGCCGCCCATTCCAACGTGGCTTCGACCGACTCGTTGTCCTGCAAGCGGTCTCTGGCTGCGAACATAACCCCGTTGAGCGCGCGTGCCGTGGCGAGGCCCGCCTCGTCGAAATATTGGTTGCGCGAGGACAGGGCGAGGCCGTGTGAGTCGCGGGCGATCTTCGCGCCCACGATCTCCACCGGCATGTCGAGATCGCGCACCAGCCGCCGGATGACGGCCAGCTGCTGATAATCCTTTTCGCCAAACACGGCATGATCCGGCTGCACGCGGTTGAGCAGTTTGGCCACGACCAGCGCGACACCGTGGAAAAAGGTCGGGCGATGGTCGGTTTCCAGATTGTCGCCAACCCCTCCGACCCGCACGGTGGTCGAGTGGTCATCGTGATACATATGGTCACGGTTGGGCGTGTAGATGATGTCCACGCCCAGCCCCGCCAGCAGCTTGCGGTCGGCTTTCAGGTCGCGCGGATAGGCCTCGAAATCCTCGCCCGGCGCGAACTGGGTCGGGTTGACGAAGATCGACACGACGACACGCTCCGCGCGCCGCTTCGCCAGCCGGATCAGCGACAGGTGACCTTCATGCAGCGCGCCCATGGTCGGAACAAACGCGATGCGGTCGCCTTCCTGCCGGAAGGCCCGGACGCGGGTGCGCAAGCTGGCGAGCGAGCGTATGGTGGCGGGCTGGTTGCGCGTGCTCACTCGTCGTCTTCCTCGTCATGTTCCGAGCGCGCCTTGTGCCAGCGGAGCATCACGACTCCGATCCCCAGGCACAGCGCGGCCCAGAGCGGGAAGGAGGCGACGGCACTGTCCAGAGTGGAGCCCATGACGGCCCCCTAGCGCGTCTATCCGCCGGAGAGAACCATGCATCGGCGCGGAGCGGTTGAGAGGATGGCGGCGTGGTCCGCGCAGAGCTGCCGGGCCTGGGCGGAGGACAGGCCTTCCACGCGGGCGGCGTGGACCGGGCGGCCTTGCATGAGCCCGCGGCGCGCGGCGACGCGGCCGTGACCAGCGGCGCGGAGCAGGGTCTCAGAGTGGATGGCGGCCTCCGCGGGGCTGGCATAGCCGCCGATCTGGATGGCCCAGCCGGCTTGCGTGCTCGCAAGGACGGGCGCGTTCTCGGCGGGCAGGGGTTCGCGGCGGACCACGCGGCGCGGCGCGTCGATCTTGCCCATGACCTCGAAGCCGCGCTCGATCAGCTCCTCCATATGGGTGTTGCGCGAGGTCTTGGACGCGCCGCCCAGCACGACCGCGATCAGGCGGCGCGGGCGGCCGTCCAGCTCCCGCCGCGCGCTGATGACGAGGTTGTGCCCGGACGCGCGCGTGTAGCCGGTCTTGAAGCCGTCCACGTCGGGGCGCGACAGCAAAGCATTGGTGGACTTGCGCCCGCGGAACTCGGTCTGCCCGAAATAGTGGTAGTGCTGCGGGAAGCGGGTGAGGGCGGCGTGGGCGAGCTTGGCCATGTCGCGCGCCGTGGTGATCTGCGCCTCGTCCGGCAGGCC
>JAHDEU010000188.1 GCA_020628635.1 Hellea sp.
CCCTCTTAGGGGAGGTGGCCCGCCGCAGGCAGGGTCGGAGGGGTAAGGTCACTCCGCTCTAAAGACGAGACACCTTACCCCTCCGTCACCCCTCGCTGCGCTCGTGGGGACACCTCCCCTAAGAGGGGAGGAGTTAGGAAGTGGAGGGTCTCGACGCCGCTGACGTGAAGGACCCGATTCACCTGACAGCGCTGACAGTGAAGCGCGTCGGTCCGCTGGTGAAGCGCAGCGATATCCCCGGTTTAACTGACAACGTTGTCAGTGAAGCCAATTCCCCATTCCCCACCGCCCGTTCCACGACCCCACCGCTGCAAACTTCACCGACAGCGCTGTCAGTGAAGCCTCAACCCCTTCGGCAACCCCAATGTGGGGGAGATTTAACGCTGCCAGCCAAGTTTGCCCGGCTTGGCCCTGTTGTCGGCCGTGATTTGCGCTAAGTTGCGGTTGTGAACGCGGACCCGCATATCATCACGACCCCGCCCAAGCTGATGCGCGCCATCCGCTCGGCCATGGCGGGGACAGAATCGGTGCAGGAACGGCTGGACCACTTCGTCAGGGCCATCCGGTCCTCCATGCAGGTGGAGGTGGCGTCGATCTACTTGCTGCGCGCCGGGGAGGATCTGGAGCTTTCCGCCACCCAGGGCCTGAAGCGCTCGGCTGTCCACAAGACGCGCATGAAGCCGGGCGAGGGTCTCGTCGGCCATGTCGCGCTGACGGCGCGGCCGCTCAACCTGGCCGACGCACCAAGCCACCCGCTTTTTTCCTACCGTCCGGAAACGGGCGAGGACCCATTCAACTCATTTCTCGGCGTGCCGATCCTGCGCGGCGGGCGGACGCTGGGCGTGCTCGTCGTGCAGTCCAAGACGTCTCGCACCTTCTCCGAGGAAGAGGTCGAGGACCTGCTGACCGTCGCCATGGTGCTGGCCGAGATCATCGTCGATGACGAGCGCGTCGGCGGCAAGAAGGCGGCGCTCAAGGGCATCGCCCTGTCGCCGACCAAGCCGGAAACGGTCACCGGCCGCGCCTTTGCGCCGGGTCTCGCGCGCGGCGTCGCCGTGCTGCACCAGCCGCCCGTCGCGCCCGCCAACCTGTTGGCCGAGAACATCGCGCTGGAGGAAGTCCGGCTGGAGCGCGCCATTGCCGAGCTGCGGCGCAATGTGGACGCCATGGTCAGCGGCGAGGTCGCGGGCATCACCCGCGCGAGCCGCGAGATTTTCGACGCCTACCGCACCTTCGCCTATGACCGGAAATGGGTCGGCCGCCTGCGCGAGGCCGTGCATTCCGGCCTGACCGCGGAAGCGGCTGTCGAGCGCGTGCGCAACGAGCACCGCGCCCGGCTGATGAAAGTGCGCGACCCTTACCTGCGCGCGCGGCTGCACGATCTCGAAGATCTCGCCAACCGGATGCTGCGCCTGCTCGCGGGCGAGGGCACCGAGCGCGCCGTGCCCGACGACGCCATCCTGTTCGCGCGCGAGCTGGGGCCGGCCGAGCTGCTCGACTATGACCGGGAGAAGCTGGCGGCCGTGGTGCTCGAAGAGGGCACGCCGAGCTCGCACACCTCGATCATCGCCCGCGCGCTGGGCCTGCCGCTGGTCGGCCGGGCGCAGGGCGTGCTCGACAAGATAGAAACGGGCGACACCGTGCTGGTCGACGCCGAAGACGGCCGCGTCCATCTGCGCCCGCTGGAAACGCAGATCTCCGGCTTCCAGCTGCGGCTGAACATTCGCGGCGAGATGACCCGCGCCTATGACCAGCTGCGCTTCCGCCGCGCGGTCACGCAGGACGGCCAGGAGGTCGATCTGATGCTCAACGCCGGTCTGCTGGTGGACCTGCCGCAGCTCGACCAGGCGGGCGCGGACGGCATCGGGCTGTTCCGCACCGAATTCCAGTTCATGGTATCGGACTTCATGCCGCGCCTGCAGCAGCAGACCGAGCTCTACAGGAAAGCCATCGAGGCGGCGGGCGACCGGCCCGTCACCTTCCGCACGCTCGATCTCGGCGGTGACAAGATCCTCCCATACATGGACCCGATCCCGGAGGAGAACCCCGCGATCGGCTGGCGCGCCATCCGCATCGGCTTGGACCGTCCGGGCCTGATGCGCTACCAGCTGCGCGCGCTGGTCGCCGCCGGGGCGGGCCGCCACCTGCGCATCATGTTCCCCATGGTGACCGTCGTCGACGAGTTCATCGAGGCCAAGGCGCTGTTCACCCGCGAGATCGCGCGCGCGTCAAAGCTCGGACTGGAACTGCCCGCGAAAGTGGAAGTCGGCGTCATGCTGGAAACGCCCAGCCTCGCCTGGCAGGTCGACGCCGTCTGCGACCATGCGGATTTCGTGTCCGTGGGCGCCAACGACCTCTTGCAGTTCTTCTTTGCCTCGGACCGCGACAATGCGCGGGTGTCGGACCGCTACGACCCGCTCTCGCCTGCCGCGCTGTCCATGATGTCGTTTATCGCGGACCGCTGCCGGTTGAACGACACGCCCGTGTCCGTGTGCGGCGAAATCGCGGGACGCCCGCTGGAGGCCATGGCGCTGGTCGCGCTGGGCTACCATTCGCTCTCCATGCCGGTGACGGGCATCGGACCGGTCAAGAGCGCCGTCATGGCTCTGGACGCGGAAGCGCTCAGAGACCTCATCGTGCCCAACTTGCGGGTCACCACACGGCTGCGGAGCTTGCGCGAACCGATCGCGGAGTTTTGCGCGGATAACGGCATTCCAATTTAGCGCGGGTTTTGGGTTGAACTCCGGCCCGTCCTGATGCGTAGCGTTACCATGAAACATCTCGTCCTTGTCCCGGCAGCCCTGTTCGCCCTCGCCGCCTGCTCCAACTCCGACGCGCCTGAAGTCGAGGCCGAACCCGCGCCCGTCGCCGCGCCCTCGCCCATGTCCGCGCAGAACACCAGTGCTGCGGAGGACGGTTCGGTCGTCATCTCGGTGGACCGCGTGGTGGACGAAACGCAGTTCGGCAATTGCCTGCTGATGATCGCGGTGAGCAACGGCCTGGAGGAGACCGTCAGCGCGGGTCTGTTCACATTCGAAGTCTCCGGCGGCGGCGAGAGCACGGGTGCCAGCATGTTCCCGCAAACGACCGAGCCCGGCGAAACCAAGCTCGCCCAGGTGATCCTGTCCGGCCAGTCCTGCGACGTGGCGCAGGTGATCGAGGGCGGCCAGCCGCAATGCAGCGTCAACCCCGGCTCGCAGGACGCGACCTCCTGTCTGGACGTGCTGGTGTTCGAGGACAATGCGGTCGACTTCTCCGTCAATGACTGAACCCGCCCCGCAGGAGGGCGAGGTCACGGCGCGCCTGCTCGGGCGTATTGCAGAAGTCCCTGAAGCGGAATGGGACGCGCTGCTCCCGCCCGGCTCGCATCCCTTTCTGAGCCACCGTTTCCTGCACGCCATGGAGGCGTCCGGTTCCGCGGTCGAGGCCACGGGCTGGGCCCCGCGCCATGTCTGGGTGGAGGACGAGCACGGCCACGCCATCGCCGCCGCGCCTCTCTACGCCAAGAGCCATTCGCGCGGCGAATATGTGTTCGACCATGGCTGGGCGGATGCGCTGGAACGGGCGGGCATGCCCTATTACCCGAAGCTGCAATGTTCCGTGCCCTTCACGCCCGCCACGGGCCCGCGCCTGCTCGGCCACAGTCCTGGTGCGCGCATGGCTGCGCTGGCGGGAATAGTAGAGGCCACGCATCAACTCGACTGCTCCGGCGCGCATATCACCTTCGTGGGTGAACAGGACCGCGAGGCGGGCGCGCAGGCCGGGCTGCTGCAGCGCACCGACCGGCAGTTCCACTTCATCAATCGCGGCTACGAAGACTTCGATGCTTTCCTCGGAAGCCTGAGTTCGCGCAAGCGCAAGAACATCCGCAAGGAGCGCGCCAAGGCCCAAGACGGCGTGACGATCCGGCGGCTGACCGGCGACGAGCTGAAGCCCCACCACTGGGACATTTTCTACCGCTGCTATCTCGACACGGGCCGCCGCAAATGGGGCAGCCCCTATCTCAACCGCGAATTCTTCGCCCGCATCCACGAGACAATGGCGGACGACATCGTGCTGGTCATGGCGTGGATGGATGACGACCCCGTGGCCGCCGCGCTCAACTTCATCGGCTCGGACGCGCTCTACGGCCGCAACTGGGGCGCGCTGGTGCACAAGCCGTTCCTCCACTTCGAGCTCTGCTACTACCAGGCCATCGAAGCCGGGCTGGAACGCGGCCTGCCCAAGGTCGAAGCGGGCGCGCAAGGCGAGCACAAGCTGGCGCGGGGCTATGAACCGGTGACGACCCACAGCCTGCACTATCTCGCACATCCGGGGCTCGCGGAGGCGGTGGAGCACTATCTGGAGCGGGAACGCGCGGCGGTGGAATTTGACGTGAAGGTGTTGGGGCGGCACACGCCTTTTCGGAAGGAGGGCGTATGAGGCGGTTCGCTGTCTGCCTTCTCGCTCTACTGTGCGCGTGCTCCCAGCCCGCAGATACTGACCTCATTCTACCGTCTGATCTGCGCAAGGGCGAGACGCTCGTGGCGATGTTCCAGAGTTGCGACATGGAGTCCTGCAAGCGCGGGCTGGCGCGCATCGAGGGTGACACCATCACCGTAGGTGGTCGAAGCCGAATAATGACCAATTATCAAGGACGTATCCTGGACGCTTGGCTCATCTCTGGCTGTCTGGGCGAGGACAAGGGCGACGAAGACTGTTCCGGTGCGGTTGTTATGCGAACGGCTGTCGTGCGTGGTGACCGCATAATACGGACAACCGAGCCGAAATTCTATTCGCATGGGACCGATAACTTCCCCATTCGGAACATCATCGTCGAGCTGATAAGAGACAACCCAGAGGCCGAGGTCTGGTCCGAGCTCAATCCGACGATGTCTTTTGAAGCCTGGCTCTCCGCAGAAAAGAACTAGCGACCAGACAGCGGAGACCATATCCCGCCCCCATGACACTCCAAGGCACATACGACACCGACAACGTCTTCGCGAAAATCCTACGAAGCGAGATGCCCGCCGCGGTCATCGCGGACGAGCCGCATGCCGTCGCGATCATGGACGCCTTTCCGCAAACTCGGGGCCACTGTCTCGTCATTCCCAAGGCGCCGTCGCGCAACCTTCTGGAAGTCGCGCCCAAGGATTTGGGGCGGCTCTTCGGGCTGGTGCAGCGGGTGGCCATCG
>JAHDEU010000189.1 GCA_020628635.1 Hellea sp.
ATCGGACCTGCATTTCGATCCGGCGGAGCTTTATAGGACGCTTTCCGTCTATCCCGGTCCGGTCGAGTTCCTCGACGCGGAAACGGACACCTTCGCCAAACTGAAAGCGGGTTATGCGGCGGACTGGGACGTGGCGCAGAACGCGCGCGAAGCCGATGTCAGCGACGCGGGGCAAGTCCTGATCCTGCCCGCGGGTCCCGCCTCCAACCGCATCGGCGGGCTGTTCGGAAATGCACTCGTGGACGAGGAGCCTGACGCCGCCTTCGCCGTGCTGACCGAGCTGTCCGGGCAGGCCGCCTACCGCGTCTCCATCCGCGCGCCGCGGTCCCGCAAGACGGGCGCAGCGTCGGAACTGGCCACGCGGTTCGGCGGCGGCGGACGCGCGGCGGCGGCTGGCGTGGACGCGCTGCCGGAGGCGGAGCTGGACAGCTTCATCGGTGCATTCCGCGAGACGTTCGGCAATCCCGGCACCGCGTAGCCAAGCCCGAGGCCCGGGGACGGGCCTTCCAATCCGTCATCCCGGACAAGGCCGCAGGCCGCCGATCCGGGACCCATCGGAATCAAAGACGCCAGCTTGCGGCGAGCAGCCGATAGGTCCCGGCTCTGCGCGCGCTGACGCTCGCTTGGCCGGGATGACGTAAATTGTACGATCAAACCCCTCCGCTATGTTAGTCCCCAGATGATGATGCGAAGTGGGAGATGCTTCTACAAGTATCGCTCATCCCCGCGCAGGCGGGGATTCAGGTGGCCAGCCTGTGCGATCTTTGAACCGAGGTGCTCAACGAGGGCTGGATCCCCGCCTACGCGGGGATGAGCGAAGAGAGAGGAGTTGGAGACCGGAGGGTGAGAGATAGGCACTGTGGCCCCACGCACTCTACCCCACCTCCGCCACCTTGCGCGCTTCCGCCAGATAGCTCTCGCTCTGCATCTCCACCAGCCGCGACACGGTCCGCTCGAACTCGAAGGCGCCGTCGCCAGCGGGGTAGAGCGCGCCCGGCTCCGCATCCGCGCTCATGACCAATTTCGTGCGGGTCTCATACAGCGCGTCGATCAGCGCCACGAAGCGCTTGGCCTCGTTCCGGTCCTCGCGCGTCATGGCGGGCACGCCGTCCAGCACCAGCGTGTGGAAGGTCTCCGCCAGCGCCAGATAGTCCGCCGCGCCCAAGGGCCGGCCGCAGAGCGCCTGGAAATCCTCGCGCGCCGCGCCGGAGCCGGTGCGCGCGATGGTCAGCGTCCGGCCCTGCACGGCGATCTCCGCCGGGCGCATGGCGGCATCGGCCGTGATGCGCGCCCAGGCCGCGTCCATTGCGGCGGTGGTTTCCGGACCGAGCGGCGAGTAGTAGACGGGCGCCTTGGTCAGCGCGCGCAGGCGGTGATCCGTCTCCCCGTCGAAGTCGAAGATCTCCAGATGTTCGCCCATCATGTCGATGAAGGGCTCGAACAGCGCGCGGTTCAGCCCGTTCTTGTAAAGGTCGCGGGGCGGGCGATTGGACGTCGCGACCACCACGACTTCTTCCTCCCACAGCGCCTCGAACAGCCGCGCCAGGATCATGGCGTCGGTGATGTCGGTGACGTGGAATTCGTCGAAGCAGAGCAGGGCGGCGTCATCGGCAATAGACCGTGCGACCGGCGCGATCGGATCGTCGCCGTCGCCGCGCCGGTGGTGCGGGGAGGCGCGGCGTTCGCTCTCGCTCATCTTGCGGTAACGCCCGATGCGGGCATGGACATCGATCATGAAGGCGTGGAAGTGGACGCGGCGCTTGGCCCGCACGGGGGCCAGCCGGAAGAACACATCCATCAGCATCGACTTCCCGCGCCCGACCCCGCCCCACATGTAGAGACCGCGCGGCGTCTCGGAGCGGCGGAAGCGGGCAAAGAATCCATTTGATCGCTCGAAGTCGGCGAGCCGCGCCAGCATCCCGTCCAGCGCACCGGCCGCGCGCCGCTGCACCGGATCCGCCTCCAGCGCGCCGCTCGCGACCTTGGCATCCAGCCATGCCGTGACCGTGTTCACAGCAGGGCCAGCCGGATCGCCGCCGCGCCCAGCAGCCCGAAGGCCACCACGACGCAGCCATAGAACAGCACGGGCCGCCGGATGGGCGGCGGGGCAGGCGTCGGCTCGTCTGAAGAGAGGTGTTCGGTCATCGCTGTGCCCCGCGCCTTTTTCGCGTCCCTTGCCCGTCGTCAAGCGGCAACGGCCTCGCTCCGCCCAAACCGCATCGCGCGCAAGTTTCGCGCTTTTCCGGCTCCGAGAGGGAACCCGTCCGTTCATCCTACGTTAAAAGCAAGTTAAGTTAGCGGACGTGTCGATGCGCGGGCCATAGGGGCCTGCCCGGCGCAATGATGCGCAATATCGCGCACCGCAAAGGGACTGGAGGGTACCTCACTCATGGATCAGATCAACGCACTCATGGCGGATATGCCGGGTTGGCTGGCAGCAATCATCCTGCTCGTCGTCGCCATCGTCCTCGCCTTCATCGTCAAGACGGTCGTCTCGACACTCATCAACAAGACGCGCTTCGGCGCCAAGGCCAAGACGACCGGCGGCAATCTGGGCAATGCGCTCGGCACGGCCGGCTTCTGGCTGACCCTGCTGTTCTTCGTCCCGCCGATCCTCGGCGCGCTGGACATGGCCGAATATGGTCGCCCGATCGATGATCTGTTCCGCAACATCGCCGACTTCCTGCCGCGCCTGCTGGGTGCCGCGCTCGTCTTCGGCATCGGCTACATCGTCGCCAAGATCGCGCAGAACGCGGTCACGGCCACGCTGCGCGCCATGAACATCGACGGCATCGCATCGCGCTTCGGCATTGGCGACGCGACGACCACTGTCGATCCGGTCACCGGCACGGCGACCACCACGGCGGCACCGGCCGCATCGACGGGATCGCTCGCCCGCGGCCTCGGCACGCTGCTGTTCATCCTGATCATCGTGCCCGTCGTCATCGGCGCGCTCGGCATACTGGAGATCGACGGCATCAGCGAACCGCTGTCCGGCATGCTGCAAAGCTTCGTGGACTTCATCCCGAACCTCGTCTCGGCCGCCGTCGTGCTGGGCCTGGCGCTGTTCATCGGCCGGTTCGTGTCCAACTTCATCAAGGGCTTCCTGCCGACGCTGGGTTTCGACAACTCCGTCAACACGCTCATGGCCATCGATGACGGCCAGGGCCTGCGCTTCCAGCCTTCGGCTGTGGCGGGCAATCTCGCCTTCCTGATCATCGCCGTTCTCGGCCTGACCGCCGCGCTCGACATCCTCGGCGTGGAGTTCCTGAGCGCGACCTTCGACGAGATCGTCGCCTTTGGCGGACAGCTGCTGCGTGCGGCCGTGCTGATCATGATCGGCGTGTTCCTGGCGAACTTCATCTCGCGCATCATGGCGGGCATGATCAGCCCCAAGATCGCGGAATTCTTCCGCTATGTGGCGATCCTGATCTTCGTCTTCCTCGGCCTGTCCTCGCTGGACCCGGCCGGCCAGATCATCCCGACCGCCTTTGGCGCTCTGGTGATCGGCGCGTCGGTCGCAGGCTCCATCGCGTTCGGCTTCGGTGGCCGCGACTGGGCCGGACAGGTGCTGAACAAGATGTTCCCGCCCAAGAGCATCGACGGACCAGCCGCCAAACCCGCCGCGCGCAAGGCTCCGGCCCGCAAGGCACCCGTCCGCCGCAAGACCCCGCCGAAAATCTAGCGCGGGCGATTGCCAAAGTTGAGAAGGCCGCCTCCCGGGGCGGCCTTTTTTGTTGGGGCGCAAGCCCATCCCAGACACGTCGTCCCCGGGCTGGATCCGGGGACGATGGTAACCGGAAACCATGAAAAGCTCCTCCGCCCGCATCGGGGATAGAGGAGGGGCTCTCCGCTCCACCCTCTCCAACTCAGGCCGACTTGATCGGCCTGCCCATGGACCGATGGGGAGGGATGAATACCTCGAGAAAGGATGCGCTTTCCCCCACACATTATGCCGGCAGTCCTGATCCATGGGCTCGCCGATCAAGTCGGCGAGATGGGAGAATTTTTCAGTTTCGATCTTTGTCGATGCGAACTCAATCGGGCTGCGGTAAACTCACCACAAATGCACATCGTCGAACAACTCATCGCCGAACGCGCGCCCAAGCTCGTCGGGCGGCCGCGGCTGTGGCGGGCGGTGCGGCCGCTGCTCTACCGCCTGCTCGCCTATGACGCGGCGGTGTTTCTCGCCAATGCCATCCGGCCCATGACCGGCCATGAGGCCTTCCGCATGGTCGCGCGCCACATCAGCCCGCGGACGGCGGTGGAGGGCCTCAGCCACCTGCCGCGGTCTGGGCCCTGCATCATCGTCGCCAACCATCCCACCGGACTGGCCGACGGGCTCGCCGTGCATCAGGCCATCCGCGAACGCCGCCCGGACCACATCTTCCTCGCCAATGCGGACGCGCTCCGCGTAATCCCCAAGGGCGACGACATCATCATCCCGGTGGAGTGGGTGCTGGACAAGCGCACGGTCTCCAAGACGCGCGAGACCCTGATCGCCATGCGCCGCGCCATCCGGGCCGGGCAGTGCATCGTGATCTTCCCCAGCGGACGGCTCGCGCGGGCGGGCTGGAGCGGCATATTGCGCGAACAGCCCTGGGAAAGTTCTGCGGCCATGGTCGCGCGAAAATACGAGGTCCCCGTCGTGCCGCTCAGGGTGCAGGCCCGCAATTCGGCGCTGTTCTACTTCTTCCACCGCGTGAACGCCGAGCTGCGCGACATCACCCTGTTCAGGGAGATGCTGAACAAGAAGCACCGCCTGTTCCGGCTGACTTTCGGGGAGGCGGTCGCGCCGGAAGACTTGCCTGAGAATGCGGACGAGTCGACGCAAATGCTGCGGGAGCGGGTGTTGCGGCTGTGAGGGGTGCGGTCCCGACATCCCTCCCCCGAGCAGGGGGAGGTGGGCTCGGGAGAGGGATGTTGAGCAGGCGTTGGTTCTATTGTTCCTTCCCCTTGACGGGGATCGTAGCCCAAAGGGCCGCGAAGCGGACCAACGGTGGGCTTGCGGAGCGAAGCGCAGCAAGGTCGGAAGGGGTGATCCGGTCTGACGTTTGCTCACAGTCTCAAGGCCCGCCACCCCTTCCGAGCCTGCCGCCTTGCGGCGTCGGTCCCCCTCACCGTCGGTCCGCGCTGCGGCC
>JAHDEU010000190.1 GCA_020628635.1 Hellea sp.
GTTGCCGTGGACGCCATGCGCGCCCGCCACGGCCGCAACGCAGACAAGGTCTTTCTTCGAGAATGTCTTCGGAGGTGACTTGGACATGAACGGACCCATACGAGCGCAGCCCTGCTTATCAAGCCTTAACCACTCCGGACTACGGCGCGCCCATGGGACGGATCGAGCCATGGCTGGGGGCAGCTTTGGGCGTCGTGGCGCTTGCGAGCGCGCCGACGGCCCATGCGCAGCAGCGCCAGTTCTTCAATGGCGGGTTCGAACTCAACGACCCGCGCGGGCCGGGCACGCCGACTTTCCAAATCTATAACAATGCCGATGTGGATGAGTGGACCGACCAGACCGGTTTCATCGAGCTGTGGGACAGCACGTTTAACGGCGTCGCGTCCTATGAGGGCGATGTCCACGCGGAGATGAACGCCAACGCGCCCGGCACACTCTACCAGACGGTCTGCCTGGTCGCGGGCGAAACCATCGGCTGGAGCTTCGCCCACCGCGCGCGCTCGGGCGGGCCCTCCACGCAGACCGCGCTGCTGGAGATTGCCGAGCTGAATGGCGGCCCGGCTTTCCAGAGCCTTGCCAGCCAGTCCAGCACCGTGCCCCAGGGCTGGAACGTCAATACGGGCTCGGTCGTGTATAGCGGCACGACCGGCAACAAGCGCGTGCAATTCCGCACGACCGATCCGGGCTCATTCGGCAATTTCGTCGATGCGCTGCGGCTCGATATCTCCTCATTCGCGGAGATGGCGTCCGGCAGTTCGCAGGATGTGGAGGACAGCGGCGCGAACCTGCCCGTGCTGCTGGTCAATGGCGAGGTCGAGGTCGCGACGACCGTGCCCGTCTCCGTCATCGGCGGCTCCGCCGACAGTGCGGATTTCACCCTCGACGCCACGCAGATCGTCATCCCGGTCGGCATCTACAACGACGTCGCCTTTCCCATGCCGGTGACGATCAATGCCGACAACGACCCCGAACCCGACGAGACCATCATCTTCGAGCTCGGCACGCCGTCCACGGGCGAAGTGCTGTTCGCGTCCAAGCAATGCGACGGCAGCGCGCCGATCCTGCAGGCGACCTACACCATATCCAATGACGACACGCGGCTGGTGGCGGCCAAGTCGGTCGCCACATGGAACCCGGGCGGCGGGCCCGAGCCGCTCAACACACCGGGCAGCGAGGTGCTCTACACCATCCGCACGGAAAATGTCGGTCCCGTCGCGATCGCGGCGGGCGGCATCTTCCTGTTCGACGCCCTGCCCGCCGAACTGGAGCTGTTCACGGGCGATGTGGACGGCGGCGGCCCGGCGAGCGGTCCCGTGCTGTTCGTGGATGAGAGTTCGGGACTGACCTTGGGGCCGGGCGATATCGGGTTTTCCAACAGCAATGTGCCACCGACGGGGATGAGTGACTGCACGGACCCGGCCGGCGCTCTTTACAACGCGGCGGTGCGCTATCTGTGCTTCGAGCCGCAGGGTTCGTTCGCGGCCGGCAATCCCGACCCCGCTTTCGAAGTCCGCTTCCGCATGCGCATTCCCTAGCGCATGAAAAAACCCGGCCGCGGGTGACGCGACCGGGTCCATGATCGGATGTGCCGCCAGTGCTAGAGCGCGGCGCGGATGGCATCGACGAGGTCGGTCCGCTCCCAGGAGAACTCGCCATTCGGTCCCGGCTCGCGCCCGAAATGGCCATAGGCGGCAGTGGGCGCGTAGATGGGTTTGTTGAGCTCCAGATGGGTGCGGATGCCGCGGGGTGTCAGGTCCATGACCTTGCGGATGATGGTCTCGATCCGCGCGCCCGTGACCGGATTGTTGTCATCGACATTGACATAGATCGAGGTCGGCGACGCGACGCCGATCGCGTAGCTGACCTGGATTTCCACCCAGGGCGCGACGCCCGCCGCGACGAGGTTCTTGGCGAGGTAGCGCGTGGCGTAAGCCGCCGAGCGGTCCACTTTCGTCGGGTCCTTGCCGGAGAACGCACCGCCGCCGTGAGGCGCCATGCCGCCATAGGTGTCGACGATGATCTTGCGCCCCGTCAGGCCCGCATCCCCGTCCGGTCCGCCGATCACGAACTTGCCGGTCGGGTTGATGTGCCAGACCGTGCGGTCGGTGATCCAGCCCACGGGCAGGACCTCCTCGATATAGGGCTGCACGCGCTCGCGGATTTCCGCGCTGTCGAGCGAGGCATCCAGATGCTGCGTCGAGAGCACGATGGCGGTCGCTTCGACCGGGCGGCCATTGTGGTAGCGCACCGTGACCTGCGACTTGCTGTCCGGGCCGAGCCAGTCCTGTCCTTCCTCTTTGCGGGCTTTCGCCAAACGCTCGAGGATCTTGTGGCTGTAGTGGACCGGCGCGGGCATCAGCGCGCCGGGCACGTCCGAGCTCGCATAGCCGAACATGATGCCCTGGTCGCCCGCACCCTCTTCCGTGTGCAGGCCTGCGCCCCTGTCCACACCCTGCGCGATGTCCACGCTTTGCGCGTGCAGCAGGACCTGGACGTCCGCGTTCTTCCAGTGAAAGCCGTCCTGCTCGTAGCCGATGTCGCGGATGGCCGCGCGCGCGACCTCTTCGACCATGTCCTTGGTGATGCGGTCCGTGCCGCGCGTTTCGCCCGCGATGACCACTTTGTTGGTGGTGGTCAGCGTCTCGGCCGCGACCCGGATGTCCCAGGGCGACATGCCGTCCTTGACGCTCTCTCGGAAATAGAGATCCACGATCTCGTCGCTGATGCGGTCGGACACCTTGTCCGGGTGTCCCTCGGAGACGGATTCGGAGGTGAACTCGTAGGATTGGCGTGACATAGATCGGGTCTCAATTCGTCGGTAGTTCCCGGCCCTTGTGGCCGGGACCGTTCTCGTCTGGGACGGGTCCCCTGCCGGACCCTTGGGTTCGAAGCCGTGAAAGGTCCCGGCGGCAAGCGCCGGGAGCGGTTTCTAATAGCGGTAGTGCTCCGGCTTGAACGGGCCTTCGACGGACACGCCGATGTAGTCGGCCTGCTCCGGCGTCATCTCGGTCAGCTTCACGCCGATCTTGGCGAGGTGCAGTCGGGCGACCTTCTCGTCCAGATGCTTGGGCAGCATGTAGACCTCGTTCTTGTATTTCTTGTTCGTGCGTTTGCTGTCTTCCCACAGCTCGATCTGCGCCAGCACCTGGTTGGTGAAGGACGCAGACATCACGAAGCTCGGATGGCCCGTGGCATTGCCGAGGTTGAGCAGGCGGCCTTCGGACAGCAGGATCATCCGGTTGCCCTTGGGGAAGGTGATCATGTCCACCTGGTCCTTGATGTTGGTCCATTTGTGGTTCTGCAGGGCGGCGACCTGGATCTCGTTGTCGAAATGGCCGATATTGCCGACGATCGCCATGTCCTTCATCTCGCGCATGTGCTCGATGCGGATGACGTCCTTGTTGCCGGTCGTGGTGATGAAGATGTCCGCATCCGCGACCGTGTCTTCCAGCGTCGTGACTTCAAAGCCGTCCATGGCGGCCTGCAGCGCGCAGATCGGATCGACCTCGGTGACCTTCACGCGCGCACCCGCACCCCGCAAGCTCGCGGCCGAGCCCTTGCCGACATCGCCGTAGCCGAGCACGACAGCGGTCTTGCCGGCCATCATGGTGTCGGTCGCGCGGCGGATGCCGTCCACGAGGCTTTCCTTGCAGCCATATTTGTTGTCGAATTTCGACTTGGTGACGCTGTCGTTCACATTGATGGCGGGGAATGGCAGGCGGCCTTCGCGCTGCAATTCATACAGGCGGTGCACACCGGTCGTGGTTTCTTCCGACACGCCGACGATCTGGTCGCGCGTCTTGGTGAACCAGCCGGGGCTGGCTTCCATGCGGCGCTTGATCTGCGCGAAGATGGCGGCTTCTTCCTCGGAACCCGGCTCGCCCTCGATGAGATGGGTTTCGCCTTCCTCCACACGCGCGCCGAGCAGGACGTAAAGGGTCGCGTCGCCGCCGTCGTCGAGAATGATGTTCGCGCCTTCGGGAAACTGGAACGACTTGTCGAGATAGTCCCAGTGCTCTTCCAGCGTCTGGCCCTTGACCGCAAAAACCGGCACGCCGGCCTTCGCAATGGCGGCGGCCGCATGGTCTTGGGTGGAGAAGATGTTGCACGACGCCCAGCGCACATCCGCGCCCAGCGCGGTCAGCGTCTCGATCAGCACGGCCGTCTGGATCGTCATGTGCAGCGAGCCGACAATGCGCGCACCGGTCAGGGGTTTGGACTCGCCGAACTCCTCGCGCAGGGCCATCAGCCCCGGCATTTCGGTTTCGGCGATATCCAGCTCCTTGCGGCCGAATTCGGCGAGGCTGATGTCTTTGACGAAGTAGTCGGTCTGGGCGCTCATGCGGGTGTCTTTCGCGAGAATGTCGGGCGCGGCAGCCGCGCCGTTTCGACTGCGGCCATTACGCGGCGGGTTCGGCGCGGTCAACTCGACATAAAGAAGTCTTTATATCGATTGTCAGTTGTCTTGCGCGCCGTTCGAGCCCGCCCGCTCCCATGCGTCAATGCCAGCCCGTCATCAGGCGCGGCATGACAAAGGCGCGGGCCGTGCCGCACACCGCCTCCATCGCCGCTATGCTGCGTGCCTCGCCGCGCCAGTCCGCCGGCTCGCCGCCGAAGCTGGCATCGCCGATGATGGTGCTGAACCGGGCTTCCAGCCGCAGCGAGCGCGGATCGAGCCGGAGCTGGTCGCTGAACACGGCGGCCCGCTCCATCCCGTCCTCCCCGCGCAGCATCAGGCAGCCGTCATCGCGGACGGCCCCGCGCGCCCGCCACATGACGAGTTCGCGCTCCGGCACGGAGCCATCGGGCCGCGCCTCCACGGTGAATGCATTGTCCGTCACGATCTTCAGCGGCGGATGGTCGTAGGCGCCCTCCGGGAGTTCCGCCGGCTCGCAACGGGGCTCCCCGGCCTCGATGCGCACGCGCAGCGGCGCGTTGGAGCGCGGCCGCACCGCGCGGTTGCCTGCCGCGGACCGGATGACGAGCGGAAAGTAGCCGCCCGGCGTTTCGCACACGGTCGCGGCCCCGTCCGGCGCACAGGACAGGCCCCCCAGGGAGGCGTAGAAGACTTCGGCGCGTCCGCTGTCGATCAGGCCGTGGCTGTCGAATGCCCCGCCC
>JAHDEU010000191.1 GCA_020628635.1 Hellea sp.
GGAGCTGTCCTTGCCGCGGCGCAGCGCCTGGCTCGGCTTGGCGTCCATGGCGATGACCTTCTCGGTGTGCACGATCTCGGAGCGTTCACGCGTGCGCGGGGCCTTGGCGAGCAACGGGTCGAGCTGCGCCTTGTCGCCGTGCAGGAGGAAGCGCGCGCGGCGGCCCTTGCCCTCATGTTTCAGGAAATACTCGAGGCCCTTTATGACCACGCCGGGCGCGTCGTCGCCACCCATGGCGTCCACCGATATGACCAAGCCGTCCAGCATCTGCGCCGCTATAGGGTTGCGGACGGGGCGCGCCTAGCGGAATCGCGCCGTATCCGGAAAGTAGAAGCGTTTGGCGATAATATCCTTGAACGGTGTTTCGCCGAGCTGTTTTTCTAAGTCGAGTGCATAATCGGCGAGGTTTGCATCGAACGCATCGGGCCCAGTCTCCTCGTCGGTGTTGAGCGCTGTCGCCAGGGCGCGTTGCGGCTCTTCCGCGTCCATGGCCTCGTTGATCGCCGCGAGCCGGTCGTAGAACAGTGCGATCATCGGCTTGATGCGCCGCTTGACGCCTGTGTCGGCGATCCCCTCCTCGCGAAGGGCGACCTCGAAGTCGTCCTTCATCTCATCGAAGATGGCTTGTCGGAGAATTTCGCCGTCGGAACCCTCGCGGTTCAAACGGCGCATCATCACGGCGTAGTGGAGCGTGATAAGGCTGATCCGACCATCGTAATCATCCGCGATCTTGTCCGGACCAAAAAATGCCGGGTCGCGAGACTGTTCCAGCAGGCGGAAGTAGATGCCACGCGCATCGCGCCGCTCCGGCAGGTCGCGGCCCATTAGCTTGTCGAACAGTCCCAACTTTACGTCTCCGTCATCTACCGCGCGCCGCCCTTGCGGGTCCCGCCCGCTCTGGTTAGGTCAGCCCGACTCCTGGCGCGCATCTGCGCCCTTTTAGAGAGACGGTCCATGCGCATTTCCGTTGCAGCGACAATCAAACCCATCGCCTTGCTCTGCGGCATTGCCGTCGTGTCGGCGTGCAATCCAACGCTGCGAACCCACGGCTACGTCGCGACCGAGGAAGCAAAGCCGCAGGCCATCAACCCGAACACGGACACCAAGGCCAGCGTGCTGGCTTCGCTCGGCAGCCCATCCATCGAGGGCACGTTCGACGAGGCGGACGAAACCGACACCTGGTACTACATCAACCAGGTGCGAGAGCGTTATGCCTATCTTCGTCCGCAAATCCAGGACCAGACCGTCACGGCTATCACCTTCAACGAGGACGGCCAGGTTCAGAAGGTCGCCGAGTTCGGCCTGAAAAACCGTCAGATCGTGAATTACTCCGACCGCGAAACGCCGACGCGGGGCCGCGAACTGTCCGTGCTGGAGCAGATTTTCGGCACCATCGGCCGCATTCCAACAGACCGGATTGGCGGACAGCAGGACGTGCCGGGCGGCGGTGGCGGCCCGCGCTAGAGTTCGTGGCGGTAGCCTTTGGGTGACGCAGGTTTGCCGTCGACCGTAATTCCCTGGCCTGTTCGGACCTGACCAGCTTTCGTGACCGACACGCCTATCGACTTGGCCGCGTCTCTCATGGCCGCCTCATCTTCGGGCGCGATGCAGAACAGCAGCTCGTAATCGTCCCCAAACTCTGCGCCTTCGGTCACCTTCGACGATAGGTCGATCGCGACGCCGCTCGCGGCCGCGATGTGACCCGCTTCGGACACAATCCCATCCGATATGTCGGCGCATGCCGTCGCGAAATCCCTCAGGACCTTCCGAACCACGAAGCGCGGTTCCGGGCGCAGGTAGGCCTCCTCGGCGCGGTGGCGGGTCGCGGCGTCGACAGTCACGGACTGCCCGGTGACAATCGCAAGTCCGATCTCCGCCAAACCGAGCTCGCCAGTATGGAACGCGATATCTCCGACCTTGGCGCCGGACCGCGTGATCATTCGGCCCTTGGGAACGACCCCATAGACCGTCGCACTCGCCACCAGCCTGTCGGTCCCGCCGGTCGTGTCACCGCCGATCAGCGGACAGTCGAATGCAGACTGTCCGTCCCGCAGTCCGATGACAAAACCGTCGAGCCACCGCGCGTCGCGTCCAGCAGGCCAGCTCACATTGAGGGAGTAGCCTATCGGTCGCGCGCCCTTGGCGGCGAGATCGGACAATGCCGTGCGCAGGAGCCTTTCGGAAAAACCGCCGCCGATCCTCCCCGCAGGGAAATGCACGCCCTCGACCATGGTGTCAGTGGAGATCACGAGCTGCTGGCCGTCCGCCAAATCCAGCAGCGCCGCGTCGTCCATCAGCTGCAGACCCGCCGGACCCGCCAGCGGGCGCAGCTTGTCGATCAGGTCCAGCTCGTTCAAGACACAGTCGGCAGGCCGAACTCCGCGGCGCGCACGGATTTCGCGATCCGGTCCAGCACGGCATTGACCATGCCGGGTTCCTTGCCCTCGAAGAAGTCGTTCGCGATCCCGACATATTCATCGATGACGACCAGCCCCGGCACATCGGGTCTCTGGATGATTTCGAACACGGCCGAACGCAGCAAGGCCCGCAACGTCGTATCGAGACGGCGCAGCGGCCATTTCTCCGGCAGCTGTTCATCAAGCCTCCGGTCGATCTCGTCCTGGAACTGCACCACGCCATTCACCAGCGCTTCGAAAAACTTCTCGTCAGCCGCGACCATGCCCTCTTCGTCCTCGAACCCGAAGCGGTGGTTGAGGAATTCGAACACGACCTGCTTGGTCGTCAGCTCGGTCAGATCCAGCTGGTAGAGCGCCTGCACGGCACTCATCCGGGCCTGCCGGCGCAGCTTCGGTGTTGCGCCGCTCATGCGTTCAGCTCGGCTCTGATCTTGACCATCTGCACGGCCGCATGGGCAGCAAACCCGCCCTTGTCCTTGCGGGTCTTGTCGGCTCGTGCAAGCGCCTGATCTTCGTTCTCCACCGTGATGATTCCGTTGCCAATCGCGAGCTGCTGTTTGACCGCGAGGTCCATGATGGCGCGTGCGCTTTCCTCGCACACATAGTCGTAATGGGTGGTCTCGCCCCGGATCACGCAGCCCAGCGCGACATAGGCGTCATAGCCCGCACCGGCCGCTTCGGCATAGCTGATGACATGCGGGATTTCGAGCGCGCCCGGCACGACCATCACAGTCACGTCTGCACCAGCCGCGTTCAACGCATCCATCGCCCCGTCCAGCAGCATGTCCTGGATATGCTCGTAATAGCGAGCCTCGATCACGAGTATCTTCATGTTCTTATGTCCGGGTCGCGTTGAGCGGGTGGAGGCCGACGATCTCGAGATCATAGGCATCAAGGCCAATCAGCTTCGGCATCGTATTCGAAAGCAGCGTCATGCGTTTGACACCGAGATGGCTCAACATCTGCGCGCCAACACCGTATTCGCGGACCGTCTGCTCCTTGCGGTCGGGCCGTGGTTTGCCCGCGCCCAGCCGCTCCAACAGCGAGTCGATGGAACCTTCGCGAATTAGCACCATGACGGCGTGCCCATCATGTCCGGCCAGCACCTTCATCGCGTCCCAGATTAGGCCGGAGCGCGGGCTTTCCTCAGAAAGGATGTCTCCGGCAAAGTCGATCTTGTGCACGCGCACCAGGCTTGGTTCCCCAGCTTTAGCCTCGCCGCGCGACAGGGCGACATGTTCCGTGCCGTCCAGCAGATTGCGATAGACATGTATCCTGAACTCGTCCCCGCGTTGGGAGGTGAAGTCGCTCGACGCGACATGCTTCACGAAGTGGTCGCGCTCCAGTCGGTGCGCAACCAGGCTCTCGATAGTGCCGATCTTCAGCCCGTGGAACTGCGCGAAGACCACGAGGTCATCCAGCCGCGCCATGGTCCCGTCATCGTTCATGATCTCGCAGATCACGGCCGATGGGTTCAGCCCTGCCATGCGCGAAATGTCGACAGAGGCTTCGGTGTGTCCGGTTCTCACCAGGACGCCGCCATCGCGCGCGATGATCGGAAACATGTGGCCGGGGCTGACGATGTCATCCGCGCGCGAGTCCGGGTCGATAGCCGTCTGGATCGTGTGCGCCCGGTCGCCCGCACTGATGCCGGTCGTCACGCCTTCGCGCGCCTCGATGCTTTGCGTGAACGCGGTCTCGAAACGCGACGCATTGTCCTCGCTCATATTGCGCAGGCCCAGCTCTTCGGCGCGCTCCGCCTCGATGGCGAGGCAGATCAGCCCGCGCCCGAACTTGGCCATGAAGTTGATCGCATCGGGCGTGGCGAATTGCGCCGGGATGATCAGGTCGCCCTCGTTTTCGCGGTCCTCGGCATCTACGAGGATATACATGCGCCCGTTGCGCGCGTCCTCGATGATCTCCTCCGGCGTGGCGAGGTTGTAGACCTCCTGGAAGGTGGCTTCGTTCAATTCGGTCAAGATGCGTCTTTCTAGCCGGGCTGCATGTGCGCGAGGTAGCGCGCGACATAGCGGGCGATCACGTCGATTTCCAGATTAACCGCATCGCCCGGCTGCAGTTCGCCCAGCGTTGTCGCGGTGAGCGTGTGCGGGATGATGTTGATCATGAAGGTGCCGTCGCTGACATCGTTCACCGTCAGCGACACGCCGTCGATCGTGACGGAACCCTTGGGCGCGATGGCGAAAGCGAGGTCGTCAGGCACGGTGATGCGAAAGCGCGTCGAGCCCGCATGGGATTCGCGCGATACGCAGGTTGCTGTCGTATCGACATGGCCCGTGACCATATGCCCGCCCAGCTCGTCCGCGCCGGTCAGTGCGCGCTCCAGATTGATGGCTTGGCCCGCTTTCCAATCTCCAAGCGTGGTCTTGTCGAGGCTTTCGTCGGAGACATCGAAAGCATACCAGCCTAGGCCCTTCTCCACGACGGTCATGCAGGCGCCGGAATGGGCTATGGACGCGCCAATATCGATCGTGCCGGTGTCATAATCTGTTTCCACAACCATGCGCGTATCGCCCCACTCTGAGCCCGTGGTGCGCGTGACCTCTCGCAGGCGTCCGATATCGG
>JAHDEU010000192.1 GCA_020628635.1 Hellea sp.
AGAACCATCGTGCTCGTTCGCTGCGCTCACTTGCGCGCGTTGCCCCTAGGCTGTGTCACCGCTATTGCTATCTCGCATAGACCGGTATATCGCGCGCGCCTGACATTCCCTCCACCAGGACACCGAACCCATGGCGAAGCCAACCACCATCAAGATCCGCCTGAACAGCACGGCGGGCACGGGCTTTTTCTACGTCACGAAGAAGAATTCCCGCACCATGACCGAGAAAATGGTCAAGCGTAAATACGACCCCGTCGTGCGCAAGCATGTCGAGTTCAAGGAAGGCAAGATCAAGTAAATCGGTTTCGCCCCAGGGCGAAAATCGTCGGCAACGCCGACGATAGATTTGCTTCCGCGAGCGCTGCGAGCGGCGTCACGATGATCTAGCAGACACAACGAGCCGCCCTTCCAGGGCGGCTTTTTCGTTGGACCTACGCGGCCTTCTGCGGCGCGGGTCCGGCGGCCGTCACGCGGTTCCGGCCCTCGCGCTTTGACCTGTAGAGCGCACCGTCGGCGCGGCGGAAGACCTCGCGCAGCTGTTCGCCCTTGCGCACTTCGGCCACGCCCGCGCTGGTCGTGATGATCAGCGCCTGGCCATCGACAAAGACGGGCGTGCCCGCGATCAAGGCTCTGACGCGCTCCGCGGCATGGAACGCCTCTTCCTCGCTCGTGTCCGGCATGGCGATCATGAACTCCTCGCCGCCATAGCGCGAGACGAGGTCCACGGCGCGCATATTGGTGACGAGCCGCGCGGCCACTTCCTTTAGGATCTGGTCGCCCATGTCGTGGCCGAGAATGTCGTTGACGCGTTTGAAGTTGTCTATGTCGAAGACGAGGATCGAAAAGGTCTGGTCGTGGCGCTCCAGAGCATCGAAGAGCGGTTCGACCTGGCGCTCGAAATAGCGCCGATTGCCGATGCCGGTCAGCGGATCGGAGATGACCATTTCGAGGTCTTCGTTGAAATTGTCCCGCAGGCTGTCGGCGTAGAATTTCCGCCGCAGCAGCGAATCGACGCGCGCGCGCAGCTCCTGCTGGTCCACGGGCCGCATGATCGTGTCGTTGACGCCGATGTCGTAAGCGCGGATGAAGCGCGGCTGGTCTTCGGGGTCACCAATGGCGAGAATCGGCGTGTCGCGCGTTTCGGCGTTGAACCGCAGGCTGGCACAAATGCGCAACCCGTCGAAGGTGCGCGACAATAGCGACACGATGATGAGGTCGATGCCCGTCTTGGCGCGGCGAACGGCCTTGACCGGATCGCTTTCGATCACGGCGGCGTGCTCGCCTTGCAGGTGCTTGGCGATCTTGTCGGGGCGGACATAATCGTCGCCGATCACGAGGATGCGGCCCGCGCGCTTGCGGATCTTCTCCAGCAGCGGGCGGCAGTTCGCGACGGAGTGGCCTGTGTGGCTGAGCAGCTGATCGGTCGTCATCTTGAGCCGCAGCAGCGAGCGCACCCGCGCGATCAGGTTGAAGTCGTCGATCGGCTTGGTGATGAAATCGTCCGCGCCCGCTTCCAGCCCGCGAATGCGGTCGCGCGTCTGTTCCAGCGCCGTCACCATGACGACCGGGATATGGTAGAGATCGGGATTGGCCTTGATGCGGCGGCAGGCTTCGAACCCGTCCATGCCGGGCATCATCGCGTCCATCAGGATCAGGTCGAGGCGCTCGGACTGCGCGATCTCCAGCGCCTGCTCGCCGGATGCGGCCGTCAGCACGTCGTAATATTCCGCCGCCAGCTTGACTTCGAGCAGGTTGCGGTTGGGCGCGAGGTCGTCGACGACCAGAATGCGGGCGGACACGGGGCCGCAGCCTCAAGCAGGTTCGAGATGTTTGCGGATGGTCGCCAGAAAGCTCGACACCGTGATCGGCTTGGCGATGTAGCCCGCACAGCCCCCATCCCTGATGCGCTTTTCGTCGCCCTTCATGGCGAACGCCGTGACGGCCACGACCGGGATGTGGCGCAGGGTCTTGTCGTCCTTGAGCCATTTTGTGACCTCGAGACCCGACACTTCCGGCAGCTGGATGTCCATCAGGATCAGGTCCGGCTTGAATGTCTTGGCGATCGAGATGGCCTTCAGCCCCTCGCGCGTCTGTTTGGTCTGGTAGCCATGCGCGCCGAGCAGGTCGCTGAACAGTTTCATGTTCAGCTCATTGTCTTCGACGATCAGGACCTTCTTCGGCATCGCTCTGAGCATGTTTCCCATCACCTGTGGCGCCGATCTCTCCTCTCCAGCCAGAGCGGGGTCAGCGTCTTGTTCGTGTTCGGTTTCCCTGACACACCATCCTTAAAGAACGGTGCAACGCGGCTTAGTGTTGACTTAACCACGTTGTCCGTTCTGTAAGGAACATAACAAGAACATCTTAAGGAGCCCTTACGCCGTGTCGAGTGGGTCTGACATCACGAGACTCTGCCGCGACTGCGGCGAGGCGATGGCGGAGCGGTGCTTGTCTTGCGGCGGGACGCGGGCGCTGGAGCATGCGGAGCTGGGCTCGCTCTCCATCGCCCATGTCGATTGCGATGCCTTCTACTGCTCGGTCGAGAAGCGCGACGATCCCAGCTTGCGCGACAAACCCATCGTGGTGGGCGGCGGGCGCAGGGGCGTGGTCTCAGCCGCCTGCTACCACGCGCGCATCTACGGCGTGCGCTCCGCCATGCCGATGTTCCAGGCGTTGAAGCGCTGCCCGCATTTGACTGTCGTGCGCGGCGACATGGCGAAATACGCGCGCGAAGGGCGGCGCATTCGCGAGCTGATGACGGAGCTGACCCCGCTCGTGCAGCCGCTCTCCATCGACGAGGCGTTTCTCGACCTGACCGGCACGGAGCGGCTGCATGGCCGCACGCCCGCGCAGAGCCTGATCCGGCTGCAGCGGCGCATTCTGGACGAGGTCGGGGTGACGGTCTCGGTCGGGCTGTCCTACAACAAGTTCCTCGCCAAGACCGCGTCGGACCTCGACAAGCCGCATGGCTTCGCCGTGCTGGGGCGGAGCGACGCGCAGGCCTTTCTCGACAAGCAGGACGTCGGCTTCATCTACGGCATCGGCCCGGCTTTTGCGGCCAAGCTGAACGCGGCGGGGCTGCATACGATTGCGGATGTGCGGCGCTGGGACGACAAGCGGCTGGCCACGCGCTTCGGCGATCACGGCCTGCGGCTCGCTCGGCTGTCGCGCGGGGAGGACCACCGCAAGGTAAATCCGGTCAGCACGCGCAAATCGGTCAGTGCGGAGACGACATTCAGCGAGGACATCTCGGACCTCGAAGCGCTCAAGGACAAGCTCTGGCAGGTCTGCATGAAGACGGCGGACCGCAGCAAGGCCAAGGAGCTGGCGGGCACGGTCGTGACGCTGAAGCTCAAGACCGCGCGGTTCAAGTCGATCACGCGCCGCCGCACGCTCGCCCAGCCCGTGCAGCTGGCCGACGCGATCTTCCATGCGCTGGAACCGCTGCTGGAGTCCGAGGTCGCCAAGTCTCGCACGAGCTACCGCCTGATCGGCGCAGGGATCAGCGGGCTCTGCGCCCCGGCGGGAGACGCGCCCGACCTGCTTGACGCCAAGGCCGCCAAGCGCGCCAAGGCGGAACGGGCGTCGGACATCGCAAGAGCCAAGTTCGGCGCCGATGCGGTGCTGACGGGACGAGGCCTGCGGCTGGCCCAAGCCAAGCGCAGCAGCGCGACGAGTCTGCCGGGCAAGATCAGGGACGATCAGATCTAGGCGGCCTTCACCGTCCTCCCCCGCTCGATCAGCGCGATCACCCCCGCAAACACGAAGAAGACCACCAGCCCCGCGACCGACAGCCCGACGCCGTCCGGCGGCGGCGGGAGAATGCCGCTCTGCTGATAGTCCAGCGTCGGCTTGGTCATGATGAAGAACTGCATCACCGACATGAACGTCACCAGCGCCCAGCTGGCGACTGCCGTCCAGAGCGGACCCTTGGTCACGCCGAGCCACCACGCGATCATCCCGCCGAGCAGCAGCACTTCCAGTCCGTAGGCGGGCCAGGCGAAATTCCACAGCCCCAAGCCCAGCAGCATGTCGCCGCCCGGCCAGATCGGCATGTCGGGGCGGTGGACCACCAGATCCAGCACCCAGTGCGAGAAGGCGAGCAGCCCGATCACCACCATGCCCTTGCGCCCTGCTCCGGGCCGAAATGCGCGGTAGAGCAGCGCGGCGGCGAGGCTGATGAGGAGGCTGCCGACCAGCGAATGCGAATAGGGAATGTCGAAGGCGAGCGGGTGGGTGTCCGGCGGGGTCCGGCCCTCAATGCCCAGAATGCCGAGCACCATGGTCACGATGTCGATGGCCTGCACGGCGAGAAAGCCGTGCCAGAGCCGCACGCCGTTTGCGCGGTGCGCGTCCCACACGGCGGGTCCGTAATGGCCGATGAACATGGGCTCCCCTTCCCTTGGCTCGCGCCGCTAGCGCTGCGCGTAATCCTCGAAATAGTCGTAGATCGCGTCTTCCGTGCGGCTCGCCGCATTGCGCCAGCTCGGCGCTGTGTCGAGGTTGAGCACGCTGCCATCGCTGTCGAGCACGAAGACGGTCGGCGTGCCGACAATGCTTTTCACGCCGTAGCCACGCGCGATGTCGATATTGCGGTCCCTCATCCCGACATCGACGAAGACGAGGCGGTAGTGCTCCGCAATCAGCCGCTCGAACCGGTCGTTCAGCAGGTATCCCGCCAGCGCGCGGCTGTCATGGCACCAGTCCGCACCCATGACGAGCAGCGTCTTCTGGTCGTTCTCCGCCGCGATCTCCGTCGCAATGCGGACATCCTCGGAAGCATCTCGCTCCTCATCATACGCGCAGACATCGCCCGCTGGGAGGTTGTCGCAGATGGCGGGCTTGCCGGTCGCGGTGGAGGCGCAGGCGGCGAGGAGCAGGACGAGCGGGAGGAGAAAGCGCATGAGCGCTTGCTAGCACAGACACGGCGCTCCACAAGCCGCGCATGATCTGGTCGCGCATCTTCGGTTCTCGGTCCAAACGGGC
>JAHDEU010000193.1 GCA_020628635.1 Hellea sp.
GCAGCACGTCGCCCGCGTCGTGCAGTTCTGAAAACAGCCCCGAGCGCAGCCCGTCCTCAGGATCGATATAGCTGCCCGTGAGCGACCATTGCGCCGCCTTCGAATGGCCCACCAGCTTCGGCAGAAAGAAGCTCGCCGCGCCGTCGAACACGATGCCCCGGCGCACGAAAGGAAACGCATATTTCGCGCCCCGCGCGGCGATGCGAATGTCGCAAGGCAGCACCATCGTCAGTCCTATGCCGACCGCCGCGCCGTTCATCGCCGCGATGATCGGCACATTCACCTTGCTGATCGCGATGTTGAGCTGCCCGCCCGTGTCGCGCGCCAGCCCGTCCACCGTTTCGACCTGCCGCGCATCCGCGCCGTCGCCAAAGCCCGAACTCGCAAAGCCCTGCGAGATGTCCGCGCCCGCGCAGAAGGCCCGCCCTTCGCCCGTGAGCACGATGGCGCGCACGCTCTTGTCATGCCGCACCGCCTCGAACGCATCCAGCATCGAGAAAAACTGCGCGACGTTGAAGCTGTTCATCGCCTCCGGCCGCGCCATCGTCATCACGACCACGCCTGGCGCCTCCGCGTCGCGTTCGATCCGAAACGTATTCGTGCCCTTGCTCTCGATTTTCATGTCACTCTCCCTTTTCTCGCTGTTCTAGCCTCCGAGCCCGGCCCGTCCACGCGGCGCATCGTCCATCGCGCCCTTGATGCGTTACGGCGCGCGACCGCGCTCCTTTCGCAGTCTTTCCCAGCGCTCCAGCCTTTCCCGTATCGCCCGCTCGCGCCCTCCGCCTTTCGGCGCGTAGAGCTGCTTCCGCTCAACCCCGTCAGGCCAGAAGCTCTGACCCGAGAAGCCGTCTTCCGCGTCGTGATCATATTGATAGCCCGCCCCATAGCCGAGCTGCTTCATCACCCTTGTCGGCGCGTTCAAGATGTGCGCAGGCGGCGGCGCGCTGCCTGTTTGCTTCGCCAGCCCCTGCGCCGCTTTCCACGCCATGTAGACCGCATTGCTCTTCGGCGCGCTCGCACATGTGACAACAGCGTGCGCCAGAGCGAGCTCCCCTTCCGGCGAACCGAGCCGCTCATATGTGCGCAGCGCTTCCGCCGCCACCAGCAGCGCCACGGGCTCCGCCGCGCCGATGTCCTCTGACGCGAACCGCACCACGCGCCTG
Organism: Hellea sp.; assembly: GCA_020628635.1. Taxonomy (GTDB): domain Bacteria; phylum Pseudomonadota; class Alphaproteobacteria; order Caulobacterales; family Maricaulaceae; genus Litorimonas. The sequence goes on from JAHDEU010000193.1 coordinate 1,164, forward strand.
CCGATATAGCGCGGATCCTCGCCGCCCTCGATCATGCGCGCCAGCCAGTAGAGCGACGCATCGACGTCCGAGCCGCGCATCGCCTTGTGCAGCGCGCTGATCAGATTGTAGTGCGCGTCCCCGCTCGCATCGTATTGCGGCGCGCGCTTTTGCAAGAGCGCCGCGAGCGCATCCGCGTCCAGCACCTCCCCTTGCGCGAACACCTCTTCCGCAAGCCCCAGCGCATAGCGCCCATCGCCGTCCGCAAACGCGATCAGCCGCGCCCGCGCCTCATCTGTCAGCGTCAACGCCCGCCCCACCTGCTCTTCTGCCCGCGCCAGCAGCCCCTCCAGCGCGTTCGCGTCAAGCCTGTTCAGAACCAGCACCTGCGCGCGCGACAGCAGCGCCGCGTTGAGCGCGAAGCTCGGATTTTCCGTCGTCGCGCCGACCAGCGTGATGACGCCTTCCTCCATGACGGGCAGGAAGCCGTCCTGCTGCGCGCGATTGAACCTGTGTATCTCGTCCACGAAAAGCAGCGTTCCCTGCCCCGCCTGCCGGCGCGCCCGCGCCGTCGCGAAAGCCTTTCGCAAATCCGCCACGCCCGAGAACACAGCCGAAACGGACGCGAACTCCAGCCCGACCGCATCTGCGAGCAGCCGCGCGATCGTCGTCTTGCCCACCCCAGGCGGCCCCCAGAGTATGCAGCTGCTCAGCCACCCGCGCGCCACCATGCGCGTGATCACACCGCCCTCGCCCAGCAGATGATCCTGTCCGACGACGTCAGCCAAAGCGCGTGGCCGCAAGCGCTCCGCCAGAGGCGCGCTCTCATCCACCAGTCCCGCCGCTTCGAACAGATTGCCCATGATCCTTGCCTAGCCCATTCCGCCCGCGCGTGGACGCAAATAATCCACCCACTGCAGACCCTTGGCCGATTGCACGCTTATGAGCTTCTTAACCCTGATCAACCAAGCCGTGACCCATGATAGCCCCCCTGACCCAGCGCATCGAAGCCTGGCTTCGCATCGACCCCGACGGGCCGACCAGCGAAGTCATGCGCGCGCGCGCCGTCTACCTCATCGGCGGCGCCTTCATCCTGACGCAAGTGATCAACATGATCAGCATGCGCTATTCCTATGGCGGCTTCACGCTCGATCACCTGATATCCGCGACAGCCTGCGTTCTCGTCGTCGCGACCATCTACATGCTGCGCGTGCACAAGACGTTCTGGATCTACGCGCTCGTCTTTTCCACTCTGATCATCGCCGCGACATTCGCCTCCGCCCTGCCTGAGCGGACGGGCATCAACTCCGCCCTGCTGCCTTTCTTCGTGCTCGGCATCATCATGAACGGTTTCGTGTCCGGCCTGCGCTCGACGCTGCTGTTCTCCATTTTCGCGCTCGCCAGTGTGTGGTTCCTCTTCTGGGTCAGCTCCAACTACCACCACACGCCTATCTTCGACGTCGAGCGCTTCGCCGACCGCAACTTCCAGCGCGCCATGCAGTGCAGCCTCGCCATCGTCATGATCACCCTCGTCGCGGGCGTCTTCTCCCACCACATGCACGCCGCCTTCGCCCAGCTCGAGACAGACGTGGAGCTCGCCGAAGCCGCCGACCGCGACAAGACGCTGTTCCTGACGACCATGTCCCACGAGCTGACCACACCGCTGAACGGCATCATCAGCCTGTCCGACGTGCTGGCCGAGGAACGCCTCACCCCCGACCAGCGCGAGATGGTCGCGCTGATCGGCCGTTCGGGCGCGGACCTGCAGGCGATCATCCGCAACGTGCTGACCTATTCCCAGATCGAGCAGAACCGCATCGCCATCGACGCCGCGCCGTTCAACCCGACCGCCCTGATCGCGCGCACCATCCGCCCGCATGAGCGCCAAGCCCATGCCAAAGGCCTGACATTCGACACGCAGCTGTCCCGCTCCGTCCCGCCCGCCCTGCTCGGCGACGCGGCCCGCCTGTCGCAGATCGTCGACGCGCTGCTGTCCAACGCCGTGAAGTTCACGGACCGCGGCGGCGTCCAGATCTCCGTCATGTGCCGGACGCTCGAAACACCCGACACGCCCGACGCGCCGCGCCGCGTCTCGCTCGTCATCGCCGTGCGCGACACGGGCGCGGGCATTCCCGACGACCAGCTGTCCGCCATCTATGACCGCTTCCGCCAGGGCGACGGCTCGATCACGCGAAAGCATGGCGGCACGGGCCTCGGCCTGACGGTCGCGCAGGGCCTCAGCCAGGCGATGGGCGCCACGCTCGGCGCGCAGAGCCGTGTTCCGAGCGGCGCATCCGACACAAGCGCGGGCAGCCTGTTCACCCTCGCCCTGACCCTCCCCGTCGCGCGCGAAGCCGCCGAGGCCAAACCACTCCCGTCGCTGCAGGCCGCCTAGCTCCCGCTCCCTAGCTCCCGCGGCCAGTCTTCTCCTGCAGCTCGTCGATGCGCTCGGAGGCTTCCGCTTTCGTGAGCATCTCGTCCATCTCCACGCCCGCCTCCTCGGACAGCGTCATCAGATAGCTCTTCTGCGCGCCCGTCATGTCCTCATCGCCCGTGACCCAATTGCTCGGATCTTTTTGCGCGTTGCCGCCGATCTCGCTCTTGTCGATGTCGCTCATGGTCGTCTCCGTTGTTCGCGTTATGTTCTCTAGCAACACGGCAGAGCGAGCATGGTTCCCCTTAGTAGTAAACGCCCACATCCCGAGGATTGCGATAGGGCTCCGGCTGCCAGTGGGGCGGGCGCCAGGGCGCGGCGTCTGGATCGCTCCGCGCGGCCGTGTCAGGCTTGTGCCAGGTGGTCAGCAGCAGCTTGCCCGCGTGATGCCTGCGCCCGGCAGCGGCATAGGGCCAGTCGGCCTCCGTCATGGGATCGAGCGTCCGCGACCGCGCCTCCAGCCCATGCGTTTCGCAATGCGTCCTGATGGTCTCCACCAGCAGGCCGTTGACGAACCCGCCACCCATGCCGCCACACGACCCGCAGCGCTGATGCGTCCGGCTCGCCTCGATCGCCTCGCCGCGGAGCAGCGATTGGGCGAGCTCCAGCCCGGCAAGCTGCGCTTCCGGCCCTTCCAGCGTTGCCGTCAGCGCCCGACGCTCCGACGTGATCGCGATGCGCTCGCATTCCAGCTGCGCTTCCAACTCATCGATCCGCGCCGCCATCTCCGCCATGCGCCTGCGCATCCGGGCCGTCGCGCGGCAGAGCGCTGCGTTATAGGGGACGGGCCGTCCGTCATCGTCATGGGGTGCGCGCATGGGGCTCTCCTGTGTGGGATGTGAGACAGGGCCGAGCGGGTGCGTGCGGCCGGGCATCGCGGCCGCGGCAGAACCATTCCGATCACCCTATCGCTAAGAATAAGGTCACGAGGCGCAGGCCCGTCCATCTGATGGACAAGCATGGGCCTTGCGGCCCGGACACACCGATTTTCAGACAGGACGAGCCTGCGCGGGATGGAACATGTCGGCACACTCGCGCGATGCGCTGCGGGCTGGCTAGCGGGTTTGGCGGTCTCCGGCGCGGCAGGTTACGACCCCACCGCCCCATCCAAGGCGCACACCTCTCCTCGCAGGTCTCCCCGCATCACACACACGCGGCGCGCGGCTCACGGCAGCAGTCCGGCCAAGCATGAGCCGAACCCCGCCGATCCAGACGATGCGCTGCCTGCCTTCTGATCCCTCAAGGTCTCACCGCCGGGAGCATCCAGACAATGAGACCCATGAGAGCCGAAAGACAGACAACAGGGCCGTAAACCCCATCACCCGAACCACACTCCACCACCCGCAACCCCCAGGGACATGCTCCCCCTCGTGCTGTTGCGAG
>JAHDEU010000194.1 GCA_020628635.1 Hellea sp.
GTGCCCGAGGGGGGGGGGTGGGGGTCGAATGCTCGGTAGACTCTCTTAAATCGAACACCCTCATCCGGCCTGTCGGCCACCTTCTACCCCTAGGGAGAAGGACGATGTTGGTTTGGTTTGAAAATAGCCGCAACCGCTGCACGCGACCACCGCCTATCGTCACTATGCTGTAAGCAGGGCTACTCGTTCGCCGCGCGCTTCGGCCCGATCACATCGTTGTTCTCGTCCAGCAGCACCACATCCGGAACATAGCTCTTCGCCACCTCCGCCTCCATCTGCGCATAGGTGATGATGATGATCTTGTCGCCGAGCTGGACGCGGCGGGCGGCCGCGCCGTTCAGGCCGAAGGTCTTGGAGCCCCTGGGTGCGGTGATGGCGTAGGTCGTGAAGCGCTCGCCATTGTTGATGTTCAGGATGTCCACCTGCTCGTTCGGCAGGATGCCCGCCATGTCCAGCAGGTCCTGGTCGATGGAGATGGACCCCTCATAGTGGAGGTCGGCCTGGGTCACCGTGGCCCGGTGAATCTTGCCCTTCATCATGGTCAGGATCATGTGCGATCTCCTCGTTACGCTTACGGCATATAGGGTTCGCGTAACCCCCGCGAAAGGAGAAGCGCCGATTTCGCAAAGCTCGCTTGCGTCGCATTTACCCAGCGTTCAGGTGGGCTGCATGGCACAGACAGACAGCAAGAGGGACATCCTCATCCTCACCACGGGCGGCACGCTGGACAAGGTCCACGACATGGTGCGCGAAGCGCTCGTCTTCGACCGGGAGGCCGGATCATGCGTGCCCGTCATCCTCGCACAGGCCCGCGCGGAGATCGCGCGCGTGCAGGAGGTGCTGACCCTGGACAGTCTCGACATGATCGACGCCGACCGCGCGGAGCTGGTCGCCGCCATCGAGGCCGCGCCCGAGACGCGCATCGTCATCACTCACGGCTCCGGCACGATGGGCGCGACCGCGCGCTACATTGCGGAGCGGGTGAGCGGCAAGACGGTCGTGCTGACGGGTGCGATGCGGCCGTTCTCGCTGGGTGCCAGCGACGCGCCGTTCAATCTCGGCGGGGCCGTGATCGCGGCGCAAACCTGCGCGCCCGGGGTTTACGGCGTGATGAACGGGCGGGTGATGGAGGCGGAGCGGCTGGACAAGGACCGAGACACAGGTCGGTTTGCGTAAGAGCGCGCGAGGCGCGGCTTTCCGAGATGTCCCTCTCCACCACGACTGCGTCGCATTCCCCTCCTCCTTGTGGCGGAGGAGTTTCGGGCGAATAGCGGAACATTCTATCCCGTCCCTACCCCAACCCAACCGCCGCCAGTGCGAACGCATATTCCGCCGCCGTTTCCTTCAGCGACGCGTAGCGCCCCTTCTCGCCCTGATGGCCTGCATCCATGTTCATCTTCAGCAGGATCGGCGCGTCTCCCGTCTGGTGCTCGCGCAGCACGGCGGCCCATTTCGCGGGCTCCCAATAGGTCACGCGCGGATCGGTCAGGCCACCGGTCACCAGCACGGGCGGGTAGTCGGCCGTTTGGACGTTCTCGTAAGGGCTGTAGGACAGTATGGTCTGGAAAGCCGCCTCGTCCTCCAGAGGATTGCCCCATTCGGGCCATTCCGGCGGAGTGAGCGGTAGCTCGCCGTCGCTCATCGTGTTGAGCACATCGACGAAAGGCACCGCGCCGATGACCGCGCCGAACAGCGCCGGGTCCTGGTTCAGCGCCGCGCCCACCAGAAGCCCTCCGGCCGAGCCGCCATGCGCAACGACCTTGCCGCGCGCAGTCCAGCCGAGCTCCACCAGCGCGCGGCCCGCATCGACATAGTCGTTGAACGTGTTGGTCTTGGTCGCGCCCTTCCCGGCCTCGTACCAAGCGTAGCCCTTCGCCATGCCGCCGCGGATATGGGCGATGGCGTAGACCATGCCGCGGTCCACGAGCGACAGCCGCGTCGTGCGGAAATCGGCCGGAATGGTGTGGCCGTAGGAGCCGTAGCCATAGAGCAGAAGCGGGTTGGTGCCGTCAGGTTTGATGCCCCGCTTGTAGAGCAATGTGACAGGAATCCCCTCCCCGTCTCGCGCGCGGACCGTGATCCGCTCGGTCACATAGTCCGCCGGATCATGACCGCTGGGCACGCTCTGCCGCTTGACCAGTTCGCGCTCCCGCGTCGCCATGTCGTAGCGATAGACCGAGCCCGGCGTGGTCGGGCTGCTATAGCTGTAGTGGATGGTCGTCGTGTCGTATTCATAGCCGCCGACGAGGCCGAGGCTGTAGGCGGGCTCGTCCATCTCGATCGCGTGCTCCTCGCCCGAGCTCATCTCGCGGATGACGATGCGCGGCAGCGCGTCCTCGCGCTCCAGTCGCACGAGATGGCCGGAGTAGCTGTCGAGGCCGAGGATGAGGCGTCCCGGCTGGTGCGGGATGAAGGGCTCCCATTCCGCCGGATCGCTCCGCTCGCCCAGCGGCGTGTCCGAGCGGAACACAGCAAAGTCCACCGCGTCCTGGTCGTTGGAGTGGACGTAGCTCGCCCCGCCCTGCGGTGCGACGCTGTACTCGATCCCCCGGCGGCGCGGTGCGAAGCAGACGGCCTCGCCGTCCGGCTGGGACGCGTCCACCGCCCAGACCTCGCTGGTGGTGTGGTCGTGCGCGGAGATGACGATATGTCGGTCATCGTCCGAGCTGCCGACGCCGACGAAGAAGCCGGGATCAGTTTCGGAATAAACGACGGCCGCCTCCCCGTCCTCGAACACCCGCTTGCGGCGCACGGTCGATGGCCGCTGGTTGGCATCGCGTTCCACCCAGAACAATGTGCGCGATTTCGCCCCCCAGACCAGCGCCCCGGCCGCCGTGTCGATGCCCGTGAACCGCGCCTCCCCGCTGCCATCGGCGGGTGCGATATAGACCGCGCTGTTTTCCGCGCCCTTGGTGTCGATGCCGTAGGCGAGGTGCTGGTGGTCCGGGCTGTGCGACACGTCCGACACGTCGAAAAAGCTCTGGCCTTCGGCCAGGCTTTCCGCATCCAGCATCACTTGCGCATCGCCGCCGCCCACAGGCTCCCGGCGATATGTGCCGTGCTCCTGCCCCGGCTCGTAGCGGTGGTAGTAAGCCCAGGGCCCGTCGGGCAGTTTGACGGATGACCGGTCCGGCTCCAGCCGTCCCTTCATTTCCTCGAACAGCGTCTCTTCCAGCGCTGACAACGGTGCGAGCACGGATCTCGTATAGGCGTTCTCCGTGTCCAGATGGGCGCGGATGGGCGCGCTGAGGCGGTCCGGTTCGCGCAGCACGGTCTGCCAGTCCGCATCCTTCATCCAGGCATAGTCGTCCACCCAGTCATGGCCGAAGCGCGCGTGACGGACAGGGCGCTTTTCGGCGGCTGGTGGCGTGGCGGTCGTCTGGAATGGCGTGTTGGGCATGGCGGCGCGCTTAAGCGGCTGGTCACGGAGTGTTAAGGGCTTTTGCCTACCCGCCGTTATGACTGTCCGCCTTTCGCGGATGCGCGCGGGACTTTCGACTTCATGACGCATGCGGCCCAACAGCAACCGGCACAGCCCAACCGGCCACACGCTGCGCCCACGCCGGCTCGCATGAACGCTCCGCTCGCCGCGCCCGGCCAGCCGCTGCAGCTCTCGCCCACGCCCGAACAGCCCGTCTCGACCGAGCCCGTCCTGACCGAGAATGTGCGCCGACAATTGGCCAAGCGCCTCGCCGATGCCATCTGCCTGCCCGCCTCCAAGCTGACACCGCAGGAACGCCACATGGCGGGCGACGTGCTGGTGGAACTGCTGCGTTCCGCCGAGCCCGATATTCGCGAGGCCGTCGCCAAACGCCTGACCATGCTCAACGAGGCACCGCGCACCATTCTGGTCATTCTCGCCAAGGACGACATCAACATCGCGCGACATGTGCTGGAAAAGTCCAAGTCCCTGACCGACTCCGACCTCATCCAGATCGCGCGCAAGGTGTCCGGCGCGCACCGCGAGGTCATCGCCCGCCGCCGCCATCTCTCCGACGCCGTGGTCGACACGCTGGTCGAGTTCATGGAGGAGAATGTCTGCGAGACCGTGCTCAAGAACACGGTCGCCGCCATGAGTGAGACCGCGATCCAGCGCATCCTGACCGTGTCGCGCAGCCATCAGCCCTATGTCGAGCTGCTGCTCCGCCGCGACGAGCTGCGGCCCTCCCACGGCCTGACGATGTATTGGTGGGCGGATGCGGCCAATCGCAAGCGCATCATGCACCGTTTCGCCGTCACCCGCAGCGTGCTGCAGGACAGCTGCCACGACCTCTACCCGCTGGCTGCGCAAAGCGGCTGGTCGGATGCGGGCGTGCGCAAGGCCTTGCAGTTCATCGAACGCCGGCAGCGCAACCGCGCGGCGGCCGAGCGCTCCGCCTATGGCTCGCTGGAAGAGGCCATTGCCGACGTGCAGCGCACGGGGCTGACCCGCGAGATCACGCAGGAAATATCCTATATGGCGGGTATCAAGCCCGCGACCGGCGCGCAGATCCTCACCGACAAGGGCGGCGAAGCGCTCGCCATTCTCTGCAAGGCTCCGGGACTGAAACGCGCCCAGCTCGAAATCCTGTGGAAGGGTCTCGGCCGCCCGCTCTACGACCTCGATGGCAGCGCGCATCCCGACTTTGCCCGCGTCGTCGAAACCTATGACACGATCAGCACGGACAAGGCCCAGACAGTGCTGCGCTACTGGAACTGGTCGCTGACCGCCGCGCTCAACAAGGACGTGCTGCGCTACATCAAGAACGGCGTCATTCCCCGCGAGGAGGAATTCGGCGCAGCCGCCATCACGGCCGCGTTGGTGTTCTCGAACCGGAAATAGCGGGCCGAGAACGGCGCTTTCGCGCCTGTC
>JAHDEU010000195.1 GCA_020628635.1 Hellea sp.
CGTCCCGCCCAAGACCGAGACAGCGGAAAACCGTCTCTGGTCCGCCATCCAGCAGCTCGAGCCATTGCAGCCGGACTTCGTGTCCGTGACCTATGGCGCGGGCGGTTCCACGCGCGAGCGCACGCACAGGACGGTCGCGCGCATGGCGGCGGAAACCCGCTTCGACCCAGCCGCCCACCTGACCTGCGTCGATGCCACGCGCGACGAGATCGACGCCATCGTGGATGCCTATTGGGATGCGGGCGTGCGCCATATCGTGGCACTGCGGGGCGACAGCCCGACCGGGATCGGCGAGGCCTACACGCCCCATCCCGGCGGCTATGCCTACGCCAACGATCTGGTCGCGGGCATCAAGGCGCGCCACGATTTCGACGTCACCGTATCGGCCTATCCGGAGCGCCATCCCGAGTCCGGCGACTGGAACACCGAGATCGACAATCTGAAGCGCAAGGTCGATGCGGGCGCGACGCGCGCGATCACGCAGTTCTTCTTCTCGCCCGACATCTTCTGGCGCTTCCAGGAACGCGTGCTGGATGCCGGCATCGAAATTCCCATCATTCCCGGCCTCATGCTGCAGCCCAATTTCCGGGGTCTGGCGCGCATGTCCAAGATGTGCGGCGTCGCCGTGCCGCCCTGGTATGCGGAGCTGTTCGAGGGGCTGGACGATGACCCGGTCACGCGCGACCTGCTGACGGCTTCGCTGATGAACGAGCTGACGGCGGAGCTCTATGAGCGCGGCGTGCGCGATTTTCACCTCTACACGCTGAATCGCGCAGAAATTGCGGGATCGGTCGCGCGTGTGCTCGGCATGCACCAGCGCAGACCGGCAAAAGCGGCCTAGGCCGGAAATGCCGTATCGCGGCACGTCGAAGTCCTGTCCGCAAACATGGTGAAGGCCGGAAAGAGCGCCCCCCTTTCCGGCCTTCTGGTAGGGATCTACCCAGGTTTTGCGCCCCTGTTCGGTTGCCCCATGTTGATTATCTATGGGAAGACGCACCGCAATGCTTGGCGGGTTTGTCCAAATTCCTTTGACAGTTCTGGCCAGATGCCGTGTTACCAAAGTGTAAATGCCCGGTCAAAGATGACAAATAGACAATTTCGGCCAGGGGACGCGGCGTGAACCTCGCGAGAATCTTCACTGCGGCCGCGCAACTCTTCGGCCCGCCCGCCAATCCCGACGACCGCGGTCAGGCGGGACGCATCGAGGAGTCGCGCGTGGCCGCCGCCTTGATCGCGCTGGGTGCCAAGATGGCCAAGGCCGACGGGGAGGTGAGGGACGAGGACATCGAGGCCTTCTCCCGCGTGTTCCGCGCAGAACGCGGCTCGGAGACCCATGTGAGACGGTTCTTCAACCTCGCGCGGCAGACGACGCGCGGGTTCGAGCGTTACGCCAAGATCGTGGCGCGCAATTTCCGCGCCCGGCCCGCCGCGCTGGAGGATGTGCTGGACGGTCTGTTCCATATCGCGCTGGCAGACGGCATACTGACGGATGATGAGAACGACTACCTGTTCCGCATCGCCGACATCTTCGGCTTCACTGAGGCCGAATTCGCGCGGATCAAGGCCAGCCATTGCGGCCGCGATGCGGACGATCCCTATCTGCTGCTGGGCATAGACGAAGACGTGGACGATGACGGCCTGCGCCGCGCCTATCGCCGCGCGGCCGCCGCGAACCACCCAGACCGGATCGTGGCGCGGGGGCTCCCACCGGAAATGACGGCGCTGGCCACGCACAAGATGGCGCTGATCAACAGGGCCTATGCGGAGATCAAGGCGCAGCGGCGCAAGCGGCGGGCGATTTTGCTGTAGGAGAACGGGCTTCGCCCGGCTGATTTTTGGGTCACCCCTCCGACCTGCACTCCGCTTCGCTGCGTTCCGGCCACCTCCCCTTTCCGGGGAGGAAAATATCGGATGATCCTGCTTCCGCCTTTCCTCCCCTGAAAGGGGAGGTGGGCCGCAAGCGCGCCAGCGCTTGAGGGTCGGAGGGGTACCCTCCACATCAGCCGCGCGCAGCGCGCCCTTCCCAAAGGTGTGACCAAGTTGCAATGCGACCCACCTTGACCTCGCCACCAACTCACCCGATTTACATTCTACATGACAGGCACGCAGAAACTTCACGGCCCGGGCCTCGGCGGCGGGAACATCTTCAGCCAGATCGGGCGCTGGATCACTTTGGCCGCCGTCTCGGTCGCGGGGCTGTTCATGCTTTTCTTCTCGGCGGCCTTTGCGCTGCTGCTGATCGGCGGCATTCTTGCAATCGCCGCGGTGGCGGTCGCGTTCTTCTGGATCCGTGCCAAGCTGACGGGCCGCCCCTTCGGTCCCAAGGCCGTGATGGAAGCGCGCATGGAAGAGTTGCGCGCGCAGATGGGCTCGCAAATGCCGCCTCAGATGAACGACATGTTCAATGCTGCGCCCGGGCCCGCGATGGCCGACGAAGAGGGCCCCATCATCGACGCCCACCAGACGCCCGAAGGCTGGACGGTCGAGCGCTAAGCCACTACGCGCCCGGCCATGGCGGGCCGGGACTTCCTCATCATCATGCTATGCTGCCTCGGCTGGGGCGGCAATTTCGTGGTGACCTCCTGGGTGGTCGGCAGCAATCCCGTGCCGCCCTTCATGCTCGCCACTTTCCGCGCGACATTCGTGCTGCTGATCATGGGCGTGTTCCTGTTCCGCCCCCTGCCGCCGCGATTTGGCAGGCTGCTGCTGGTCTGCCTGTGTGTCGGGCCGATCCATCTCGGCTTCCTGTATAGCGGGCTGCAGACCGCGCCGGCGTCCGCGTCTTCCATTATCAGCCAGGCCATCATTCCCATCTCCGCCGTGCTGTCGGTCGTCTTCCTGGGCGAACGCATAGGCGTCATCCGCAGCACGGCCATCGCCGTGGCGCTGGCCGGCGTTGTCATCATGGTGTGGGAGCCAGGCGCGCTTTCCTTCGATCCGGGCTTGCTCCTGCTCTTGGGAGCCTATGTGTCCATGGCGGTCGGCTCGGTGCTCATGCGCACTGTCCCGGGTGTGGACTGGCGGCAATATGTGGCGTGGACGGCGCTGCTCATGCTGGTCCTGACGGGCGGATCGACGCTGCTGTTCGAGACCGGCCATGCGCAAGCCTGGGAGGACGCAGGGTGGAAGATACTCGTCGCCAGCCTCTATGCCGGCGCCTTCATCAGCGTCTTCGCCCACGGCCAGTATTTCCGCCTGCTGCAGACTTATCCGGTCAACTCCGTCGTGCCGTTGACGCTGATGACGACCGTCTGGGCTTGCTTGCTGGGCGTGCTGCTGCTGGGCGAAACGCTCTATCCGCGCTACATATTGGGGGCTGCGTTGATCCTGCCCTGTGTGTGGATCATCGCGCGGCGAGGACCGGCCAGCGCGGTGGAGGACTGACATGATGATCCAGGCCCCGTCGCCCAACCACAACGCACGTAAGCTCCCCGTCAGCCTGCTTGTCCTGCACTATACCGGCATGGAGAGCGGCGCCGCGGCGTTGGAGCGGCTGACGGATGCGAGGGCTGAGGTCTCGGCCCACTATCTGGTCGAGGAGGACGGCCGCATCTTCCAGCTTGTCGAGGAGGACCGCCGCGCCTGGCATGCGGGCGTGGGCGAATGGCAGGGCCTTACCGATGTCAACTCGGCCAGCATTGGTATCGAGATCGTCAATGGCGGTCATAATTATCCCAATGAAGACGGCAGCTTGCCGGAATTTCCGGATGTGCAGGTCAATGCGCTGATCCCGCTCTGCAAGCAGATCATCACGCGCCACGGCATCAAACCTTCCGGCGTGGTCGGCCACAGCGACATCGCGCCCGCGCGCAAGGACGATCCGGGCGAGGCCTTTCCATGGAAGGGGCTCGCGGCCGCCGGGATCGGTCTCTGGGCCGATGTGGAGGAGACTGATCCGCGCGTCCTGTTCGAGCCCGGCGACCGCGACCGGGGCGTCGCGCTGATGCAGCGCGCACTGGCGGGGATCGGCTATGGCGTGGAGATCGCCGGCGTGATGGATGACCGGACTGTCGCCGTGGTGCGCGCATTCCAGCGCCGCTTCCGGCCGAGCGCGGTGAACGGCGTTGTCGACATGGACACGCTGGCAAGGATCACACGGCTGGCGCAGATGGTGTGAGTTTGCCGCCGCCATCGGAGTGACCCGAGAAAGGCCCCGGCCACGAGGGCCGGGTACGGGTTCCAAGTCTAAAAGTAACTTCGCTCATACCCGCGCGCCGACTTGATCGGCGGGCGGGGATGAGCGACGGGAGAAGGGATCGAACTTCACCCGTCCCCGGCCCCTGTGGCCGGGGCCTTGCGCGTCGGTCTCCCTATTCAGCCGAAGCGCCTGACCGCGCAAACCCCAAAGCCGCCACCCGTAGATAGCTCGACAGGTTCCGCTCCGGCATCTGCACAAGCCGTTCGTCATCCAGCGTCCGTATCAGCGCCGACACCGACAGCTCCCGCGCCTTCGCCATCGCGTCGATCACCGCCCAGAACTCCGGCTCCAGCGAGACCGACGTCTGGTGCCCATGGATCGAGATGGACCGCTTTTTCATTCAGGATCCCGCTTGTGCCCGTCCAGCTTGTCCTGCAGCCGCTTGGCGAGGATCGCCCGCTTCTCCCGCGCGCTGGCCTTCTGGCCGTGGCGCGCGCGGTTTTCGGCGGCCTTCTTCTCCTTGGCCGTGCGGGCAAGCGCCTTGCGGGCCTTGCCGAATTTGATGACGTTCTCCGTCATTACCGCGGCGCGATCATCAGCTCCGGGCGGACGACCTCGTCGAATTCGGCCTCCGTCACGAAACCCAGAGCGACCGCTTCCTCGCGCAGCGTCGTGCCGTTCTTGTGCGCGGTCTTGGCAACGGT
>JAHDEU010000196.1 GCA_020628635.1 Hellea sp.
GTTTTGGGTGTGGGCCGTGGCGTGCGGAGGTTCACGGGATGGCAAGGTGTTGGGGTGAGGGTGGGACCGTATCGCGTGTGCGGAGTGCGACCGAAAGCGCGACTATGGGAATACAACCATGGCCTATGTAATCCATAAGCATGAAGTCTGCGACATGAGCGAGTTCTACGACCGCTTGGGTGTGACTCGGCATGTCACGGACTTCATGTACTATCTGGATGAGCAGAGCGATCTTATCCGGGAGCGGGATGAGTTCGCCCGCTGGAACCACGATGGCCACACGATTTACCCCGACCATGGGTTCCCTTACCCGGAGATACCGGAACAGCCGTTCGTGTTTCCACTGCAAGGCGTGATCGAGCGCTTGCCCGAGATTTTCCGCAACCCCAATCTCATCAACGTCAATGCGCGCGCCCGGGCGGCGCTGGAGCGCGTGGAGCCGGGCGTTCACCGCTACATCCCCATTCGCTATGTCAATCCTGCAGGCGGCCCGGAGCTGGAGCCCTACTGGATGGTCAACATCTGCTCCCGGCTCGTGGCGACGGATCTCGAGAGGTCCAACGTCAAGGTGAAGGAGGTACTGGACAGGAGAGATCTTCCTGATGGCCGCTACACCAAATTCTTTGGCAAAAAGATCCCAGGCGGGAATACCCCCAAGAAGGATCACATGGTCCTCACGCTCAAGAAGGACGTGCTGGCAGGCCGTGCGATCTGGTATGAATGGAAGCTAGGCTACGGCTTCCTGACCGACGCCTTCATCGCGGCGCTGGAAGCCGACGGCATCGAGCATGGCTACGCGCATAATGCCTTCCATGCGGAAGAATTCTGATACCGAGCAGTCGGACGCCAATGGCTGCGTCTCAGAAGGCGATCTCTCGGCCAGTCACGTGGCTCCAGCTCAACCCCACCGCCCATTCCCCCAAGGCCGCCACCACGGCGCGCTCGCGTCTTCCGGCACCTCGTCCATGCCGCTCGTCCCCCACGGGTGACAGCGCGACAGCCTGGCCGCGCCGATCCAGCCGCCTCGCCAGAACCCATACCGGCGCATGGCTGTCGCCATGTAGGTGGAGCAGCCGGGGTCGTGTCGGCAGCGGACTCCCAACGCTTGCAGGACCGGCGAGATCGCGATCTGGTAGAGGCGCAGCAGGGCGAGCGGGAGGGCTGTGGTGATCTGCCGGAGCATGGCGGGAGTGTAGCCTGTGGGAGCCCGCTTTGCCACAACCTGCTTTGCCACTGCGGCTTGCTGGACAGGGGAGCGGGGCGGCGGCAGGTTGGGGGCATGATCCGATATGCCCTGTTGCCGCTCGTCGCCTTGCTCGCCGCCTGTTCGTCAGCCGACGAGAGCGGGCCGAGCCTGGAGATGGAGGGCGAAACGCTGACCTTTGCGCTGGATGGGCGCAGGGTGGCGGCGACGATCGGCGGGGAGCCCGTGGACGCCGTGTTCGACACGGGCGCGCCGGGCTTTGGCATCACGCAGCAGATCGCGGAAGCGCGCGGGCTGGAGATCGGACCGGACGCAGCTGGGGAGACCTATTCGAGCCTGCCCGCTTTCGGGATCATCTTCCGCACGCGGCCCGCGACGCTGGACCAGTTCGAGATCGGCGGGGCGACGTTCCGCGACATCCCGGTCGGGGTGGGCTATCCATCCGACGAAGACGCGGCCGTCATGCGCGCGCAGGGGATCAGCTCCGATATCATCTTCGGCCAGGACCTGTTCCGCCCGCATTTCCGCACGCTCACTTTCGACTACGGTGCGCAGAGCGTGACGGTCTCCAAGCGCGCGCCGACTGCCCCGCTCTCCCCGGCGAGCCTGACGGATGACGGGAAATATGTGGTGGAGGTGGAGCTAGGCGGCCGCGCGGCGCGGATGCTGGTGGATACCGGGTCCAAGAACAACACCGTGTCGCCGGAGTTCGCGCGCGGCCTGCCCTGCTATGGCTACCGCCGCTACCAGCGCAGCTGGGGCGCGTTCGAGGAGCGCCTGCTGCCGCTGACGCTCTCCGGCGATGCGGACGAGCGCCGTTGGGTGCAGGTGCGGGACTTCGCGACCGACCCGGAGCGGAATATCATCGGCGTGCTGGGCGAGATCAATGGCGGGCGGCTGACGCTGGACCTGCGCGAGCCCGCGCTCGCCTGGGACTGGTCCGACGCGATGGAATACGCTTACGCACCGACCGAAATCAGCGAGACGTGTCCGGAGTTGTAGCCCTTCCCGCCATGCTCGCTTCACTCGCCGCGACCAGCAGCACGGTGGCGGGTTCGTCGGCGCGGGTACGGTGAGTGACGCCCGCCGGGATGCACACACCCTGCCCCGCGCGCAAGTCATGCATGGTCCCGTCGATGTCGATCTGCATCGCGCCGTCCACGACGAAGAACAGCTCGTCCGTGTCGTGGCTGTGGTGGTGGAATTCGCCGTGGAGCTTGGCCACGCGCAGCACGCTGTCATTGGCGCGGACCAGCGACTGGTTGAACCACGGCTCCGAGCGGCCCGCCATGGCGCCGTCGAGCGAGAAGACTTCGCCCGGCGCGAACAGGGGCGTGTCGAGGAAGACGGGTGCGGGATCGGAGCTCATGTCCGCCTGCTAACGTGATTTCGAGGCGGGCGCAAAACATGCTATGGCGGGCGCATGACACGCCTCGCTCCTCCACGATATTCTCTGGCCCTCCTTTTCCTCGCCGCCACTGCCCTGCCCGCGCAGGCGCAGGTCTTCGTCGCGGGCGACGGGCGGGCGCAGGGCTGCTTCATGGCGGCCAAGACGGGCGACCAGGGATCGACCTCCGCGATCCGCACCTGCACGGGCGCGCTGGACGACATGATCACGCGCAGCGACCGCGCGGCGACCCACGTCAATCGCGGCGTGCTCTACATGCGCGCGGGCGAGTATGAGCGGGCAGATGCGGACCTCGCCCGCGCGCTGGAGCTCGACGCGGACCTCCCGGAAGCCCACATCAACCGCGGCGCGGTGCTCTACTATCTGGGCGAGGACGCGCGCGCGCTGGCCGCGCTCGACACCGCGATCGAGGCAGGCACGAACAAGGAAGCCATCGCCCGCTTCAACCGCGCGCTGGTGCATGAGCGCATGGGCGACGCGAAGTCCGCCTATTACGATCTGAAGCGCGCCGTGGAGCTGGAGCCCGACTGGGAGCAGGCGCGGGACTCGCTGTCGCGCTTTACGGTGACGAAAGCCGGATAACTCGCAGTTGCGCGGCCCGCGCCAAGTCTTATGACTTGCGCCCATGATCAAGATCGAACCGTCCTACGACTATGACGACCTCATAACGTCCGGCAAGGAGAGCCTGTTCGGGCCCGGCAATGCCAAGCTGCCCCTGCCGCCCATGCTCATGCTCGACCGGATCGAGCACATCGCGGACACGGGCGGCGCATACGACAAGGGCGAGATCATCGCCCATCTGGACATCGACCCGAGCCTCTGGTTCTTCGCCTGCCATTTCGAGGGCGATCCGGTCATGCCGGGCTGTCTGGGGCTGGACGCCATGTGGCAGCTGGTCGGCTTCTGGCTCGGCTGGACGGGCGGAGAGGGCCGCGGCCGCGCGCTGGGCGTGGGCGGGGTGAAGTTCACCGGACAGGTCACGCCGGACGTCAAGCACGTGCGCTACGAGATCGACATCAAGCGCGTCATCCGCCGCAAGCTGGTGCTCGGCATCGCGGACGGCCGCATGTATTCGGACGGCGAGCTGATCTACAAGGCGGACGATCTGCGGGTCGGCCTGTTCCAGCCGGAGGAGATGTAAGCATGTCCGAACTACGCAGAGTCGTCGTCACCGGCATGGGCATCATCAGCTGCATCGGCAATGACCGCGAGACGGTGACCGAGTCGCTCCGCCAGGGCCGCTGCGGTATCGCGGCAGACGAGAAAATGGCCGAATACGGCTTCCGCTCCCAGGTCTCCGGCCGCCCGGCGGACACATCCGAGCAAGCCAAGGAGATCATCGGCAAGCGCTCGCTCCGCTTCATGGGCGACAGCGCGATCTGGTCCGGCCTCGCCATGCATCAGGCGATCGAGCAGGCGGGGCTGACGGAGGAGCAGATCTCCAACCCGCGCACCGGCATCATTGCGGGCAGTGGTGGCCCGTCCTCGCTCGAGATCGTGCGCGCCGCCGACATCACCCGCAAGAACAGCTCGCCCAAGCGCGTCGGCCCCTTTGCCGTGCCCAAGGCGATGAGCAGCACGGTCTCGGCCACGCTCGCCACCCACTTCAAGATCAAGGGCGTCAACTATTCCATCACCAGCGCCTGCACGACGAGCCTGCACTGCATCGGCGCGGCGGTCGAGCAGATCCAGTGGGGCAAGCAGGACGTCATGTTTGCGGGCGGCGGCGAGGAGCTGGAATGGTCCATGTCCAACCTGTTCGACGCCATGGGCGCGATGAGCAGCAAATATAACGACACGCCCAAACAGGCGAGCCGCCCGTTCGACAAAAACCGCGACGGTTTTGTCATCGCAGGCGGCGCAGGCATGCTGGTGCTGGAAAGCCTCGAACACGCGCAAGGGAGAGGGGCCAACATCATCGCCGAAGTCATCGGCTACGCCGCCACCAGCGACGGCTACGACATGGTGGCGCCAAGCGGCGAAGGCGCCAAACGCGCCATGAGCCTCGCGCTCGAAAGCGCCGGGCTTGAAACAGTCGACTACATCAACCCCCACATGACCAGCACGCCCGTAGGCGACATCGCCGAGAGCCGCGCCATCTTCGAACTGTTCGGCAATGGCGAGTCTGCTCCCACAGTCTCCGCCACCAAAGCCCTCACCGGCCACAGCCTAGGCGGCGCCGGCGTCCAGGAAGCCATCTACACCCTGCTGATGATGCAAGGCGG
>JAHDEU010000197.1 GCA_020628635.1 Hellea sp.
GTCGATCACTACGACACGGCGCAACCGCACGTGCATCTCGTCGTGCGCGGGGTGCGCGATGACGGCAAAGATTTGGTCATGCCGCGTGACTACATTTCGCACGGGATGCGAGAGCAAGCGCAGGACTTGGCGAGCATAGAGCTGGGATGTTACCGGACGGCAGAGGGGGCTGTCGCGGTGACCTGCGCTGCGCGTTTCCCAGACACTTGCGCCACATATCAAGTTTCCATATATCCGCGCTCGACGACAAAGCGTGCTACGGCGGGCCCTGAACAAACGAGCATCGAGCGGTGCCACGTTGAATGGGAAATCTGACGGCACGAGAACGCCGGTAACGTCTTGGTTTTGGTGGCCCCGCACCCGCGCGGTCTTTGAAGGCAAGTGCGCGTGGCGACACTCTCACTCCATCGCTCCGTTCGCAAGACGCGCCAGCGTGCGCGCTATGCCGCGCTGTCGCGGCGTCTGTCGGCGCGCGCGCAGCTGTCGGACAGCTTCTTGTCGCCGGACCATCAGAATTATCAGGCAGTCATCGCCGAGCTCATCAGTGAGGTGCGGGCCTGATCCGACGCCCGCGCGTCTGGCCCGCTTAAAGCTTTCCGCCACACCGATAGACTTTCCGATGACCGACCTGCCATGTTCCAGACTTCCCCTGCGCGCAGTCTTGCGCCGCCCCTGCCGTCCTTTCCGTCCCTGACCGACGCCCTGCGTGCCTATTCCGGCGACGATCATATCAACGTGCTCTATCCGCACCGCATCGCGGCGGCGGCGGACAGCTTCGTGCGCGGCCTGCCCGGTCGCACGCTCTATGCCGTGAAGGCCAATCCGCACCCCGAAGTCCTGCGCGCGGCGTGGGCGGGCGGCGTGCGCGCGTTTGACGTGGCCAGCTTGCGCGAGATCGACCTTGTGCAGAGCCTCTTCCCGGACGCCGCGCTCTATCTCATGCACCCGGTCAAGAGCCGCCGCACGATCCGCGAAGGCTACGGCCGCGGCGTGCGGGACTTCAGCCTCGACTGCGAAGACGAGCTGGCGAAGATCCTGGAGGAGACGAACGGCGCGCGCGATTTGCGCCTGCATGTGCGGCTGGCCCTGCCGAAAGCAGGCGGTGTCATGCCGCTGGCGGGGAAGTTTGGCGCCAGCGCAAAGGACGCCGCAGAGCTGCTGCGGGCCGCGCGCCCGCACGCCGCATCGCTCGGCGTCTGTTTTCACGTTGGCTCGCAATGTTTGGACCTCGACGCCTATGACCGCGCGCTGGCCCATGCCCGCGCGGTCGTGGAACGCTCAGGCATCGCCATCGACGGCGTCGACATCGGCGGCGGTTTCCCCGTGGCCTATCCCGATATGGATCACCGCCCGTGGGAGGACTATTTCGCCGCGATCCGCGCCTCGCTCCGCGCGCATGGATTTGACGGCCTAGACGTGTTGGGCGAACCGGGGCGGGCGATCTGCGCGGCGGGCGGGGCCACGCTGGCGCGGGTCGAGCTGCGCAAGGGGACGGACCTCTACCTGAACGACGGCACTTATGGCACGCTGTTCGATGCTGGGCACTTTGCCTGGAAATATCCCGTTCGCCTGCTGCGCGACGGCCCGCCGGAGCCCGCCGCCAACACCGTCGGTTTCCGTTTCTTCGGCCCGACCTGTGACAGCGCGGACACCATGGCCGGCCCGTTCCACCTGCCTGCGGATACGCGCGAAGGCGACTGGATCGAGATCGGCCAGCTCGGCGCCTACGGCCAGACGCTGGCCACCCAGTTCAACGGGTTCCACTCCGATCACACAGTTATCATCACCGAGGACGCCCAGACATGAGCGCAAACACCAAAGCCGAACTTCTCAGCCATCCTGTCGAGCATATCGACATCACCAAGATCGACGCGCGGCCCATCATCGAAGCGATGGGCAAGATGAGCTTTTCCTCGCGCGACCTCGCCCGCGCGACCGATATCTTCAAACAGGCCGTGTCCGACCCGGAATGCTCCGTCATCCTGACGCTGGCGGGCAGCACGTCGGCGGGCGGCTGCATGGACGTCTATCGCGACCTCGTGCGCTACGGCATGGTGGATGCGATTGTCTCGACCGGCGCGTCCATCATCGACATGGATTTCCTCGAAGCGCTCGGATTCCGCCACTACCAGGCGGCGGGCGAGGTGGACGACAACGTCCTGCGCTCGCACTATATCGACCGCATCTACGACACCTATATCGACGAGGAAGAGCTGCAGGCGGTCGATCACACGATCTACGATATCGCCAACTCGCTGGAACGCCGCCCCTATAGCTCGCGCGAGTTCATCCACGAGATCGGGCGCTGGCTGAAGACCCATGCCGTCAAGAAAGATAGCCTGATCGAGACCTGTTTCGATCACGATGTGCCGATCTTCGTGCCCGCCTTTGCCGATTGTTCGGCAGGGTTCGGACTGGTCAAGCACCAGGTCGAGAACCCCGGCAACTACCTCTCTATCGACGCCGTGGCGGACTTCCGCGAGCTGACGGATATCAAGATCAAGGCGGGCTCGACCGGCTTGCTCATGGTCGGCGGCGGCGTGCCGAAGAACTTCGTGCAGGACACGGTGGTCTGCGCCGAAATCCTCGGCGTCGAGGCGGAAATGCACAAATACGCCGTGCAGATCACGGTGGCCGATGTGCGCGACGGCGCGTGCAGCTCGTCGACCCTCAAGGAAGCGGCCAGCTGGGGCAAGGTGCAGACGACGCTGGAGCAGATGGTCTTCGCCGAAGCGTCCACCGTCATCCCGCTGCTCGCCTCTGACGCCTATCACAGCGAGGTGTGGAAAGACCGCCCGCGCCGTGAGTTCGCGAAGATGTTCGAGCAATGAGCGCGCCGTTCCCCCTGCTCAAACCGAGTGAGGGCTTTCTCGGACTGCCGCCGGAGCTGGGGCGGAGCTATGACGACGCGCGCGCCGTCGTCATCCCCTACGGGTTGGAGGCGAGCGTGTCCTATGGCGGCGGCACGGAAGCCGGACCGCAGGCCATGCTGGACGCCTCACAGGAGGTGGAATTGTTCGACGAGGAACTCTGGCGCGAGCCTGTGGCGGAGTACGGCGTCGTCACCGCGCGCGAACCGAGCATAGACAATAGCGACATTCCGGCCTCGCTCGACAAGCTCGCGGCCATGACGGGCGCGGTTCTGGCCGACGGCAAATTCCCGATCGTCTTCGGCGGAGAGCACTCCATCACGCCCGGCGCGATCCGGCCTTTCCTGGCGAAATTCCCCGACCTGCACATCCTGCATTTCGACGCCCATGCGGACCTCCGCGACGGCTATGAGGGCGAACATTTCAGCCACGCCGCCGCCATCCGCCGCGTGCTGGATCACCCGACTGTTCCCATTATCAGCGTCGGGATTCGCAATATCTCGGCAGAGGAAATTCCCTTCCTCGACGCCAACCGCCACCGCATCACCATCCATTGGGGCAAGGACCGGCGCAGTTACGACTACGAGAAGATTGTCGCGCCGCTCGTGGGCAAGCCGATCTATCTGACCTTCGATCTCGACGGGTTCGACAGCTCCGCCATGCCGTCCACCGGCACGCCGGAACCGGGTGGCATCTTCTGGGAAGACGCAGTCGGCATTATCAGCAGCGCGGCGCGGGTCGGCACGATTGTCGGGGCCGACATTAACGAACTTGCCCCCATCGCTGGCCTGCACGGCCCGGACTTCCTCGCCGCCAAGCTGGCCTATAAGATCCTCAACTACAGCCTCGCACAGGA
Organism: Hellea sp.; assembly: GCA_020628635.1. Lineage (GTDB taxonomy): Bacteria > Pseudomonadota > Alphaproteobacteria > Caulobacterales > Maricaulaceae > Litorimonas. Next base: position 3,727 of record JAHDEU010000197.1, read on the forward strand.
GTGAGTGATGTCGAAGCGCAAAAAGGGCTTGAAGTTCTACGCAGACGAAGACCGTGACCCCACGGACGACAGCGGCATGTACGAAGCGCCCAAGGGCAAGAAGCCCCGCAGTCGCGACCGCAAGAAGGGCGCGAAAAAGGGTTACTATGACGACTGAAAAACCGCGCCTCACGCGGCCCTATCGCATGAGGACACCGAGGGAGCGGTCCGTTCTAATCGCGGCGGTCTTTGCAATGGGTATCTTCATCGTCTCGCTGGCAGCCACGCTGCTGTCGCACGGGTGAGAGACTTGGCGTAGGACCGGCGCACCACGGCGTCCCTCATCAAAGTCCTTCCACCCTCATATTTCCTGCAACTACTTCCCTAGCGAAATTTGCCTTTCAGTGAGACTCTTGCCCCCTTCGCAGGAGTCCCGCCATGACCACATCCAAGCCGCGTGTTCGCGCATATGTCGATCACGACACCTGCGCCAAGCTCCGGTTCGCGACGAGCCGTCCGCATGTGACGATCTCGGACACGGTGAACAATGCGCTCATGGTCTATCTCTCGGACGACGTGCTGCGGGCAAACGGCCATGGTGGCGAAGGCCCGGTCGATCCACGCCTCCGGCACGTTGGGGTGGAACAGGTCGCCCATGGAGTTGACGAACCATAGCTTGGGCTTGGTCCGGCGCAGCGGTTCCTCCCACTTGCGGTCTGGCGCGCAGGCGATCTTGCCCGTCCAGACGGGTCGGCCGTTCACCAAGCGCGTCGTGCCCTGATAATGGCTGTTGGGCTGCATGGCCTGAATGCGGTTGGCCTGCTCCATGGCGTAGCAATTGGTGCATCCCGGCGTCGTCGGCGTGCAGCCCGCCGTCGGGTTCCACGTCTCGTTGGTCCACTGGATCCCGGTGCTCATGGGGCCGCTCCGCAAACGGCCGCAACTGTTGCACCTGACGCGCGCTCATTGCCGAAGCGCTTGCGCGCTGCAGACGGCCCGTCGACTCGCGTCGACTGCGAACCGTTCGCAATTCGCAAAAAGCCGAAAACGCCAGCTATTTCAAAGTGGTAAGTGGTGCCCCCACACGGACTCGAACCGCGGACCCCCTGATTACAAATCAGGTGC
>JAHDEU010000198.1 GCA_020628635.1 Hellea sp.
GTCAGCATCCAGCTTGCCCAGACTCGAGAGCAAGTGAGCGAGATTTTCCCGGACCGTCCGATCCGCATGTCCGAAATCGTTCTCGATGACATGAATACTGAATTATTGCTTTGCAGGCTTCGCCAAGATTGAGCTGGTTTCCATTCAGCTGGACCAATTGGGTGGAATGACCGAGGGCTAGCTCGGTGAGGAGATCGTACACACGCGCACGCGCATGGTCCGACAAATCGTTCCTCAGGCCTATGACGAGTTCGCGCGATAGATAGGGAGCGACTGGAAACAGGTCTCCCTGGAGAACTGCGTGATTTTCGAGGCTCCAATAACCACGTTCGCTTTCTGACTGACGTAAAGAGAACAATCCGGTCAAACGTTGGGGGTAGTCGTCGCACATTCCCTTGGCGTCAAGCAGCTCACTCCAAGGGGCAGGCCCTGACAGATCTACGATATACAGCGGACCATTCTCGCTCATCTTAATTCTCGATCACTCCTAACTCTCCCGCAACCCATCCCTGTGCGCTCGGAGCCACGCATACGCATCCTCCAGCCCCGACGTCAGGTCATGACGTCGCTACCTCTGCGCAGGGTCCAATATATTCCATTCCGTGAACGTCACTCAGCCTCTGCCCGTCAACGACCCTCAACGAGGCGGGACCTCCGCCGTGGAGCTCGCTTTGAAGGTAAACCCGCTCCCAATAGCGTCCATCTACGGGATCACGGTAAAGCGTGTTCCAACCCGACGCGTCCTCGCCAACTAACTTTAGATAGCCGCCAACAAGGTCTTGCACCCTTTGGCACTGATCGTCGGCAACCACTCGTCCGTCTCGGAGAATGTGCCTTCCGATGATCTCGGTCTCACCTGGAGCGATCCTGGCTGTTGGGCCATCCATTTCCTATTCGCCCCTCACCTCTCCCGCAACCCATCCCGATGCGCGAGGAACCATGAATAAGCGTCCTCCAGCCCCGACTTCAGATCAAAGCGCGGCGTCCAGCCCATGGCGCGCAGGCGGGTGTCGTCCATGAGTTTGCGCGGCGTGCCGTCGGGGCGGGATGTGTCCTTGGTGATGGCGCCTTCAAACCCGACGACGTCGGCGACCGTGCGGGCCATCTGCTCGACCGTGACGTCTTCGCCCGTGCCGACATTGATGTGGCCGGCCTCGCTGTAGTTCCGCATGATGAAGACGAGCGCATCGGCGCAATCGTCGGCGTGCATGAAGTCGCGCATGGCGCGGCCCGTGCCCCAGATCTCGAAACTGTCCGCGCCCGCGAGCTTGGCGTCATGGGCCTTGCGCATGATGGCGGGGATGACGTGGCTGTTCTCCCGGTGGTAGTTGTCGCCGGGGCCGTAGAGATTGGTCGGCATGGCGGAGATGAAGTCACGGCCATGCTGGCGGCGATAGGCCTGGCAGAGCTTTATCCCTGCGATCTTGGCCACGGCGTACCACTCATTGGTCGGCTCCAGCGGGCCGGTGAGCAGGGCGTCCTCGCGCATGGGTTGGTCGGCATGTTTGGGGTAGATGCAGGACGAGCCGAGAAAGAGCAGCTTTTCGACCTCCGCCTCGTGCGCGGCGTGGATGCAGTTCGCCGCGATCATCAGGTTCTGGTAGAGGAACTCGGCCGGATAGGCGTTGTTGGCGTGGATGCCGCCCACGCGCGCGGCCGCGATGAAGGCGGCGTCGGGACGCGCATTCGCGACCCAGTCGTGGACCGCGCGCTGGTCGAGCAGGTCGAGTGTGTCGCGGTCCGCTGTGAGGATCTCCGCCACGCCCTCACGCGCGAGCCTTCGCATAATGGCCGAGCCGACCATGCCGCGATGGCCCGCCACCCAGACGCGCTTGCCGCGCAACTCATATGTGCCGCCGAGCGCCACCGCCCTGCCCTAGTCGCTGCGGTTGCGGCGCTGGTCCTCGAGCGCAACGACGCGCAGGTCCGACTGCATCATGTCCGCGACCAGCCCGTCGAAATCATGGCCCGCGACCCAGCCCAGCTGCTCGCGTGCCTTGGACGGGTCGGCCAGAAGCTGCTCCACTTCGGCGGGGCGGAAATAGCGCGGATCGACGCGCACCACGACCGCGCCGCTTTGTGCGTCCCGGCCGATCTCATCGACACCCTCGCCCGACCACTCGACCGTCCGACCGACATGGGAAAAGGCGCTCTCCACGAACCGGCGCACCGTGTTCATCTCGCCCGTTCCCAGCACGAAGTCGTCGGCCACGTCGTGCTGCAGGATGCGCCACATGCCTTCGACATAGTCCTGCGCGTGGCCCCAATCGCGCTGGGCATCGAGATTGCCGAGATAGAGCGTATCCTGGAAGCCGAGATGGATGGCGGCGACGGCGCGGGTGATCTTGCGCGTGACGAATGTCTCGCCGCGCAATGGGCTCTCATGGTTGAACAATATGCCGTTTGACGCGAACATGCCGTAGCTCTCGCGGTAGTTCACCGTGATCCAATAGGCGTAGAGCTTGGCGACCCCGTAGGGGCTGCGCGGATGGAAGGGCGTGGTCTCGCTTTGCGGCACCTCCCGGACCAGCCCGTAGAGCTCGGACGTGGACGCCTGGTAGAAGCGCGCGGTCTTCTCCATGCCCAATATGCGGATCGCTTCGAGCAGGCGCAGCGTGCCGAGCGCGTCGGTGTTGGCCGTGTATTCGGGCGCGTCGAAGCTGACCTGCACATGGCTCTGGGCGCCGAGATTGTAGATTTCGTCCGGTTGCGTGTCCTGGACCAGCCGGATCAGATTGGTCGCATCCGTCAGGTCGCCATAGTGCAGGATGAAGCGCGGGTCGGCCTCATGCGGGTCCTGGTAGATGTCGTCGATGCGGCTGGTGTTGAAGGTCGATGAGCGCCGCTTGACGCCGTGCACGGTGTAGCCCTTGTCCAGCAGCAGCCGCGACAGATAGGCCCCGTCCTGCCCGGTAACACCCGTGATGAGGGCCGTTTTCGTCATGGACACACCCTCCCGCGATGAGGCGCTCACAATGGCTGCGAACCAGCCCGTGACCCTCGCGACCGCTTAGACACCCCGCCCCGCGATGACAACAGAGCGAGGAGGCGCGGATCAGATCCGGTTGCGGATGATGCGGCGGCGCTCCACGCTGGAGGGTATGCCCAGCGCTTCGCGGTATTTGGCGACCGTGCGCCGCGCGATGTCGATGCCGTGGGAGCGCAGCAGCTCCACGATGCGGTCATCGCTCATCACCGATTTGGCATCCGTCTCTTCTTCCACCAGCGCCTTGATGCGGTGGCGCACGGCCTGGGCGCTGTGGCCCTCGCCGCCATCCGTGCTGGGGATTGCCGCGGTGAAGAAGAACTTCAGCTCCACCGTCCCGCGCGGCGTCGCCATGAACTTGTTGGAGGTCACCCGGCTAACAGTGCTCTCATGCATGTCGATGGCCTCGCTCACATCCTTGAGCTTGAGCGGGCGCATGTGATCGACCCCGTAGGCGAAGAAGGCGTCCTGCTGGCGCACGATTTCGCTGGCCACTTTCAGGATGGTTCGCGCGCGCTGGTCGAGCGACTTGACCAGCCAGCTGGCGGTCTGATGGCACTCCGACAGGAACTCCCGCGCCGTGTCGTCATCGCCGGAGGCGGCCTTGATCTCGCGGTAGTAGCGCTTGTTGACCAGCACGCGCGGCAGCGTGTCGGAGTTGAGCTCCACCGCCCAGCCGCCCTGGGGGGTTTCGCGCACGAACACATCCGGCTCCACGCCCGCCACGACCGTGCCGCCAAAGGCGAGGCCCGGCTTGGGCGAGAGCTGGCGCAGGCGCAGCACGCGGGCCTTCAACTCATCCATATCCACGCCGCACAGCTTGGCGAGCGCTTTCAGATCATGCCTGGCGAGCAGGCGCAGATTGCCGAGCAGCGCCTGGTTGGCGTCGTCCAGCTCGTTGGTTTCCGCCAGCTGCAAAGACAGGCACTCGGACAGCGAGCGCGCGAACACGCCCGTCGGCTCCAGCGTTTGCAGCTGCGTCAGCACGGAACTGATGCGCGAGCTCGACACGCCGAGGCTGAGCGCCAGCGCTTCGCTTTCCTCGCGCAAATACCCCGCATCGTCGATCAGGCCGAGCATGTAGTCGGCAATGGGCCGGTCACGCTCGGACAGCCCCAGATGCGGCATCTGCGTGCGCAGGTAATCCTGCAGCGACACTTCGGCGGCGGCGTTGGCGGCCGGGTCGAACCCTTCGGACAGTCCTCCGCCGGAGCCCGTGTTGCGCGAGTAGTCCATCGACCCGCCGACATCGGCGGCCGGGGACGCATCGGGCGTCGCGGCATGGGCGGGCGCGTCGAGATCGGCCTGGGCGGCGGCAGGTGCGGCCGTGATCTCCGTGGAGCTATCCGTGGCCATGGTCTCGACCGCAGCCGGCGCGCTGTCCTCCCCGCGCCGGTTCTCGTCGCCCGTGCCGCGCTCCAGCAACGGGTTCTTCTCCAGCTGTTCGTCCACGAAAGCCGACAGTTCGATATTGGACAGCTGCAATAGCTTGATCGCCTGCTGCAGCTGCGGCGTCATCGCCAGCGACTGCGTCTGCCGTGCCTTGAGCTTGGGCGCCAACGCCATGGGAAACTCCGAAATGCCAATAGCCGGGGGAGTCCCGGACTGGGGCAGAGCGGTAGGGGGAAAGGCTCAAGGCGCGGTGAAGGGGCAGGGTTAATGAGAGGAGAAGGGTGCGCGGGGCTTGGGTGATGTTGGGGAGGAGCTCTGAGCGCGTTTCCTCTTCTCAGGGAGGGAATCGTTTCGGGCAACTTATGATTTTCCTCCCCCTTCAGGGGGAGGTGGCAGCGATCCGCGCCAGCGGATCGATGACGGAGGGGGCTCTTTCGTT
>JAHDEU010000199.1 GCA_020628635.1 Hellea sp.
TGCACGCCGACCGGTTCGATGGTCGTGCGGCGCGTGAGCTGATCCGACAGGCTTCGCAGGGCTGTGTCCGAAAGTCCGTCAACGCGCGCATCGCCCGTCTCGACATAGGCAAGGTGCAGGCCAAGCGCGGCCTCGCGAACGCGGGTGTCCTGCGCCTCCGACGCAGGCGCTGCCCCGAATACGACCGCGAGCGCGGCTGCGATCGCCAGTCCACGCGACGGGCGCAGGCGGCTCAACTTGCCGCTCAACATGGCGGAGAACAGCATGTCCAATGCGAGCAGCGCCAGTGCGATGCCGAGCAACGTCCCGGCGAGCGAGCGCGGGTCGCGGCCTGACATGCGCACGGTTTCCAGCCCGCGCGCATCGATGGCCCGCAGCGTTTCCGGTGCGCGCACCGCGTTGAGTGCCACGGTGCGCGTTCCTTGGCGGTACAGGCCGGGTAGTTGGTCGGTGGGCGGGTTTGAGAGCTCTGCATCGTCGATGGAAATGATCTGCGGTGGAGGTGCGCGTAGCTGGCCGAACGGGTCGAGCACCCGGTCCAGCACCCAGTCGCCCGTCGCCGTGCCCGGCGTCACGCGGCGCGCCTTGGCGAGCGGCAGGATGCGCTTGAGCATCTCGACATAGAGCCCTGAAATCGCGATGTTCGACCACTCCGGCCCGGCCGTGACGTGGAACAGCACGATGCGCCCATCGCCGCGGACAGAGGCCGTCACGACCGGCGAGCCGTCCTCCAGCCTCGCCCAGGTCCGGGCATCCGTTTCCGCACCGGGACGGGCCATGACCTGCTTGGACACGGTGATGTCGTCGGGTGCGTCCAGCCCGGCAAAGGGCGACTCGGCCGGGAAGGGCGCGAGGCGCTGCGGCGTCTCCCATGCCAGCGCGCCGCCAATGGAGCGACCGCCCGTGCGCAGCTCGACGGGGACGAGTTCGTCGGGCGCCTTGGCCAGCTGCGGTCCTGCGAAGCGCACGAGCACGCCGCCATTCTCGACATATTCTACGATCTCCGGCGCGTCGCTTGCCATGACGTCGGGCATGACAAGCACGGACGGGTTGAGCGACAGAACAGATTCAGCGTCACCGATGAACAGGTCGGCATTGGGGGCCAGTGCCTGCTCGGCGTAGAAGTCTTCGGACAGGAGCGGGCTGGACGTGCCGGATGCGGGCGCGAGCACGCCGACCAGCGGGCGTCCGAAGCTGTCATCCAGCAGGAGGGTCGAAACGCTCGCCCGCGTGCCCGCGACCTTGAGCCGGCTGACGCGCGACCGCAGCTGTGGGGGAAGCGAAATTGAGGCGGTTGCCAGCGTCTGGCCGGGCGCGAAAACGATGTCTTCGGCCGCCAGCACTTCGCCCCGGCCGTTGAGCGCCTCCACCGTCGCGCCGCGCCCGCCGGACACGGCATGCCAGTCGGCCTCGAACCCGTCGGCGGTTTCTCGAACGTCGCCGGGGACGATCACGCTTGCGGCGCTGTCGGGCAGGACGAGCGTTGCGTCGGCGTCGCGCAGCGCGGCGGGAAGTTCCGCGTCACCGAGCGTCGCGCCGGAGGTAAGATAGAGGGTGCGGCGGCCATCGGGCAGCGCAGGAACCACGCCTGACGCCGTCACGGCGCGCGGCTGGGCGGAGCGCAGCCGGTTCAGTGCTTCGGACGCCGGGACCGCTTGCGGCGCGCTGTCGCCAATGACCAGCACGACGTCCTGATTGGTGCGTCTCGCGGCGCGAACCTGCCGCCGCGCTTCGTCCAGCAGGTCGTCCCAGACGGGTGCCGAAAGGGCGCTGTCGTCGATGACCAGTGTCAGCGGCGTGCTCGCATCGTCGTCATCCTTCACGATTAGCGGCAGGCTCAGCGCGAAGACGGCGAGCGCGACCATGAGGATGCGGAAGAGGAGCAGCCACCACGGCGTGGCGTTGGGCGTTTCCTCATCGGTCTCCACGCCGCGCAGAATTGGCAGGGGCGGGAAGACCTGCTGTTTCGGCTTAGGCGGACTGATGCGCAGGATCCACCAGATCAGCGGCAGGGCGAGCAGGCCCAGCAGGGTAAGCGGTGCGAGCAGGGTGAGACCACCCATTACGCGGAGCCCTCGAACGCCTGGTAGAGCGCGGTCAGGGCCGGGCCAGCGGGCTGGTCGGTGCGGTGGCGCACGACGGTGTAGCCGATATGGCGCGCGGTCTCGTCGATGCGCTCGCAATGAGCTTTGAACCGCGCGCGGTATTCGTCCTGCGCACGTTCGGCGCGGCCGAGCAGATAGGGCAGCACCTTGCCCATGGGCGAGCGGATTTCCACGCGGCCCTTATAGGGAAAGCTCTCTTCCGCCGGGTCGATGACGTGCAGCAGAACGCCACTGCTCGGACGCGCAGCGAGGGCGGCGAGGCGCGCCTGCCAGCCATCCGCATCGGTAAGGAAGTCGCTCGCGATCAGCAGCTTGGCGTGAGCGGGAAGCTTGCCGGACAGACTCTGCAATGTGCCATCGGATGCTGCCATGCGCATGGCGAGCCGTTCATAGCCGACACGTCCCGCGCGCGGCCGTTCGCTCTCGCCCAGCAGTGCGCAGCGCTCCCCGCCGCGCATCAGCAGAGACGCAACGGCCAGCGACAACACGCTCGCCCGATCACGCTTGGTCGGCAGCTCGGAGGACGACCGCCAGTCCATGCCCGCGCTGCCGTCGCGCCAGATATAGACGCTATTCGCCGCTTCCCATTCCGTGTCGCGCACGAAGACGCTGTCGCCCCGCGCGCTGCGCCGCCAGTCGATGCGATTGGCGGGATCGGACACATCATAGGGGCGGTATTGCCAAAACGTCTCGCCCTGTCCCGGACGGCGGCGGCCATGTACGCCGGCAGCCACCATGGCCGCCACGCGCTCGGCTTCGGCCAGCAGTGCGGGGTAGCCGGAAGCGAGCCGGTCGGCGTCGGAGCGTAAGCGGTGTGCGCCCGATAAAGCGTCAGTCGCGACTGGCACTATCTGATGCGGTCCTTGAGGCGTGCGATGGTCTTCTCGACGGTCTGGCCTTCGGCGCGGGCGGCAAAGGACAGCGCCATGCGGTGCTTCAGCACGGGTTCCGCGAGATCGATGACATCGTCCACGCTCGGCGCGACGCGGCCCTCGATCAGTGCCTTGGCGCGGCAGGTCAGCATCAGCGCCTGACCCGCGCGCGGACCCGGTCCCCAGGCGACCGTCTTGCGGACCTGCTCGTCATCGGACTGGTCTGGACGGGCATTGCGCACAAGCGACAGGATCGCGTCCAGCACGCTCTCGCCCACGGGCAGCCGGCGGACGAGCTGCTGCATCTCGATGAGCTGCTTGGATGCCATCGCCTTCTTCGGCGAAGGCAGCGTCGCACCGGTCGTGGCAAGCAGGATTTCGCGCTCGGTCGCGAGTTCCGGGAAGCGCACGTCGATCTGGAACAGGAAACGGTCGAGCTGCGCTTCGGGCAGGGGATAGGTGCCTTCCTGCTCGATCGGGTTTTGCGTGGCGAGGACGTGGAACGGCTTGGGCAGGGTGTGTGCCTTGCCCGCAATGGTCACGGCCTTTTCCTGCATGGCCTGCAGCAGGGCGGACTGGGTACGCGGGCTCGCGCGGTTGATCTCGTCGGCCATGAGCAGCTGGGTGAAGATCGGGCCCTTGATGAAGCGGAAGGCCCGCTTGCCGCTCTCGTCCTGTTCCAGCACTTCGGAGCCGAGAATGTCGGCGGGCATGAGGTCCGGCGTGAACTGGATGCGCGAATCGCTCAGGCCGAGGACGGTCCCGAGCGTCTCCACCAAAAGCGTCTTGGCGAGGCCCGGCACGCCGACCAGCAGGGCGTGACCACCCGACAGGATCGCCGCCATGGCGAGCTCGACCACGCGCTCCTGGCCATAGACGACGGCGCCGATATTGCTGCGCGCGGCTTGCAATGTCTCGACCGCGGCAGCTGCCTGCGCTTCGGTGGCGGCGTCGACCGGCTGGCTATCTAACAGACCCATTCACATGACCTTCACTGGCATTGGCGCGTATAGCGTTTAACACGGCGTAGCACGCGCAGAGGCGACGGGAAGACCCATGAGTTCCAAAACCCAGTTAAATGGCGGTAAGTCGCACCCCGGCGCTGCGGACCATGAGGGTTTCTCCCTGCAGGACCTGATGGACGCGCTCGCCGACACATCGTCCGACCAGCGGCCCGTCGAACGCTGGAACCCCGAGCTTTGCGGCGACATCGACATCGTCATCAAGGCGGACGGGTCGTGGTGGCACGAAGGATCGCGGATCACGCGCAAGGGCCTGGTCGATCTGTTCGCCAGCGTGCTGCGCAAGGACGAGGACGGCGTGACCTATCTGGTGACGCCGGTGGAGAAGCTCGCCATCCGGGTCGAGCGCGCGCATTTTCTCGCGACCCGCGTCGACGCCAAGGGTGAGGGCGAAGCGCAGCGTCTGTTCTTCACCACTAACCTGGACGAGGTCGTGGAGGCCGGACCGGACAATCCGATTCGCGTCGAGACGGACGCAGAGACCCTGGAGCCCGACCCCTATATCCGCGTGCGCGGGCGGCTGGAGGCGGCGATCCTTCGCTCGGTCTTCTACGAATTGGTCGAGCTGGCTGTCGAGCGCGACGGCGTGCTGGGCGTCTGGGCGGGCGGTGTCTTCTTCCCGCTCGGGCCGAAGGGTGCGCACGAGGCGTGAGCGATCTTGTCCTCGACAGATTGCTGAGCGCGTTCCTGCCACTGCGCATCGATGACGGCGCCGACCTGATCACGCGCGACACGCAGCGCCGCGCCGCCGTGCTGCTGCCCTTCATCA
>JAHDEU010000200.1 GCA_020628635.1 Hellea sp.
AGGATGCGCCGCGCGGTCTGCTCCGTCAGTTGGTAGCCTTTGGGACCGAGCTCGACGATGCGACGCGCCTCCCAATCCTCGACATCGACCCGCTCGACACAGGCGATGGGGCGGGTGCGCTTGTCGCCGCGTGCGTGAATGCGCAGCACGCTCGCGCCGCGTTCGCGCGCAATGATGCCGTTCCGGTCGTAGATCAGCCGCAGGAGGCGCTGCGTGGCGAGGCTCATGCTATTCCTCCGTCCTGGAGGGAGACATCCGCAAAGGCCTGCAGCCGCGCGCCGATGCGGTCGACCTTTTCGCCGAACACCGCGTCGTCCATCAGTTCGGACACACAGCGGCAGGCGTGGCTGACGGTGGAGCGATCGCGCGAGAACAGCGCGCCGATGCGCGTGTGGTTCATGCCGTACTGGACATGGGCGAGATACATGGCGACCTGGCGGGCGAAGTCGACATTGGGGCCGCGGCGGTCGGGGCGGGACAGCTCCAGCTCGGGCGCGCCGAACTCGATGGCCACGGCGGCTGCGCAGATCTGCGCCCTCGCGCGGTCATGCGTGGTGTCGTCCGCGCGCGACGCATTCGGGGTGGGGTCAGTCAGGGTCACATCATCCTCCTTGGGTGTTAAGGAGAAGAATGACCCCGTTTCACCAGCCGAGGATTATATTCCTATACTACGTGCGCGTGCATGGCGAGTCATGTGGACCGATTGCATCGTGGATAAGCGCCAAGTGGCTGAATCAGGCGTAAACTTTGCGCGACTCGGCCACGGGCTGGACGATGCCTTCCAGGGGAACGATGTGATCGTAGCCGAGGATGGTGTCGATTCTCACGCCGTCCTCGGAGAGCGGCAGGCGCAGGTAGAATTGCGCGAGATGGGAGCCGACCGGCGTCTGCGGTTTGGTCACGCCGTGATAGGGGCGGCCTTCCGCGACGACGCGCGACAGCACGCGGTGCCAGTAATCGGCGCGGCAACCGATCGGCAGTTCGTCGACATGGCGGCCCTGGATCTCGTCATTGTAGAATCGGTAGAACCCCGTCCCCGCCAAGCGGAAGAGAAACCGGGTGGAACCGGACTTTCCGGTGGTCGGGCAGATGCCGCGGACCGGCTCTGTCAGTGTGATGAATTTGAGGTGCGAGGGAATGTCATGCGGTTCGATATCGGCCCGGCTCGGCAGCGTCGAGCCGCGGCATTTGCTCCGCCAGTAGTCGTAAATCTCACGTTGCTGGGCGAACACCATCTGGTGCCGCAGCGCGTTTCCCTTGATCATGTCCCCGTTTTCCCCGTCCCAGTTTCGACCTGCCCTGACGACTGTGTGACGGAAATGTCAGGTTTGGAGCAAGGTCTCGTTAACCATGTTCGCGGGCTGTTCGGGGTGAAAACCCGATAAAGTTGATTCGCTTCCGAATCATTCCTGTGCCGATTTGACACGCAACCAGGATCAACACTTTGTTCAGTTTAACGTTTGTCAGCCGATAGGAACGCGGTCCTAGATTGTTGATTCATCACGCGACCAAGGCGCGAATCAATCGTTACGGATCGAACAGGCCCGGCGGGGTGTCAGCGTCGCCCTGCCCGGCCCTCGCTGCGGCCCAGGCCGGACTTCTTCGCCAGCTCTGAGCGCCTGCGCGCATAGGCAGGCGCGACCATGGGGTAGTCGTCCGGCAGTCCCCAGCGCGCGCGGTAGTCCTCTGGCGACAGGTCGAAGGCCACGCGCAGATGCCGTTTCAGGCTCTGGAACGGCTTGCCGTCCTCCAGACAGATCAGGTGCGTGTCGGTGATTGAGTCCTCGACGGGGACAGCCGGCTTGCGCGTGGGTGCCACGGGCTGCGTTTCGCCTGAGCGCTCGAGCCCGTCCCGGATCGTGCGCATCAGTGCGGGCAGCGCGTCCGGCTCGACGGAATGGTTGGACACATAGGCCGCGACCACCTGTGCCGTGAGCGCCAGCAGCGGGTCCGCCCCCTCCGCCAATCTAGCCCGCCGCGACATAGGCGATGACAAGCACGACGGAGAGCAGGCCGGCCGTCAGCACGGCGGGCAGCCCGGACGGTGCGGCCTCGCTCATGCGCCCTGCCGGAGAGAAGGCCTGGCTCAGCCTGCGCCCGATGCTCGCCGTCGCGCGGTCGCGGCCACGCCCTATCCGCGCGCCCAGCCGTGTCCACATGGCGTCAGTCCAGACGGCCATGTTCTTGCCGACGCGGCGATAGAGGATGTCGGCATCGACCACCTCGGCACGCCGCTCCGCCGGGTAGAGGCGGAACCGCTTGAGCACGTTGAAGGCGAAGATGGCGGCAAACAGGAGCTGCAGCTGGAAGACGACGTGGTCCCAGGTGTAGGGCTTGTAGTCGGTCTCGTAAGGCATGAGCGAATAGAGGATGTCATAACCGCCCCACGGCCAGGCCAGCACGATGCAGAGCACGGCAGCGATGCTCATGGCGGCGAGCATGTTCCACGGCGCTTCCTTGACCCGCCGCCCGCTATCGTGGGCGAAGAAGGTGAAATGCGGCACCTTGATGCCGGAGTGCTCCATCACACCGGCCGACGCGAACAGCATCATGGTGAAGGGGATCCACAGCTTGGCATCGATGGCGGCCTGCAGGATCATCGCCTTGGTCACAAAGGCCGCGAGCAGCGGGAAGGCCGCGATGGACCCCGCGCCGATCAGGCAGAGCACGGTCGTGTAGGGCATGGAGCGGAACAGCCCGCCTAACTCCGACGCTTTTGCCGTGCCGACGCGGTACATCACCGCACCGATGGACATGAAGAGCAGGCCCTTGAAGATGACGTGGACGAAGACCTGCCCCACCACGCCGTTCATCGCCATGGTCGAGCCGATGCCGATGCCTGCCACCATGAAGCCCAGCTGGTTGTTGAGCGAATAGGCCAGCACCCGGCGCAGATCGTTCTCGATGACGGCGAAGAAGACCGGGAAGCAGGTCATGATGCAGCCGATCCAGATCAGGATGTCCGTGCCTGGAAACGCCCGTGCCAGAGCGTAGATGGCGAACTTGGTCGTGAAGGAGGCCAAGATGACCGTCCCGGTGATGGACGCTTTCGGATAGGCGTCCTGCATCCACATGTGCAGCAGCGGGAAGCCAGCCTTGATGCCCATGGCGATGAGCAGCACCCAACCGGCGGCTCCGGTCGTTTCCAGCCCGACATAGCCGAAGGTCCAGTCTCCGCCATTGGCGCCCGCAAACATGACCGCGCCGGCCAGCAGGAGCACGCCCGACAGCACCTGGATCACCAGATAGCGTATCCCCGCCGCATAGGCGTGGCTGCCGCCCTGCCAGACGAGGAAGACGGAGGAGATGGCCGTCAGCTCCCAGAACAGGAACAGGGAGAGCCAGTCGCCCGATAGCACACCCGCAATGGCCGCGCCGGTATAGACCAGCGCGGAGCTGTCCGTGATCCAGCTGTCCTCATGCAGGGCGTAGATCGCGTTGATGAACCCCGCGAGGCAGAAGAGATAGCCCCACACGACCGACAGATTGTCGATGCGCAGCGTGGTCAGCTCCACGCCCATCACGCTGAACTGGCCCGCGAGGACCTCGGTGGAATCGTAGATGGTGAAGATCAGGAACGCAGCCAGGATCGGCGCGCCGATCGCCAGCGCCTTGCGCAGTGGGCCGACCGGCAGCAGCGCCGCAATGACGCCCGCGAGGATAACCCAGAGGCCGGGGTTCACCTGGAGGAGATCAATCATGATGCGCCTCCCCGGTGATCATCGGATCGGTGCTGACCTCGGGATCGGGCAAACCGCCCTCCCCGTAATAGTCCTCCGGCCGCGCGAGCAGTTTGAACAGCAGCGGCGCGACGAGAACGATGAAGGAATAGGCGAGGAAGCCGAAGATGGCCCAGCTGCCCGGGATGACCGTGTCGCCGATCTTCTCCCACGGCGCGGGGTATTTGCTCGGGTGGATGACACCGAAGATGCTCGACAGGATCAGCCCGATCAGCGGCAGCCAGAGGAAGTTGCGCTTCACCTTGGTCTCGCCAAGAAACAGGAACGGCCGGGCGGCCGGGTGGATGTCGCTGAGGTCGCGCTCTGTTGTGGTCACTGGATCGCTCATAGGATCGGCTCCAGGAAATCTATGATCCACGGCGCGGCGAAGAACAGCACCAGCGTGCCAAACGCCGTGATGACCGGCGGGATGACGACCCAGCGGTGACGCTTGGCCTCAGTCGCCAGCAGCGCGTCGGCGGCCGCGTCCGCAGGCGGGTGCATGAAGCCGCGTATGGCGATAGGCATGAGGTAGAGGATGTTGAGCAGGCTGGAGACGATCAGCGCGGCCATAAGCACGGCCTTGCCCGAGTCCAGCGCGCCCCACATCAGGTAGAACTTCGGCCACGACCCGCCGAAGGGCGGGATGCCGATGAGGCTGAGGCTCGCCACCAGAAACGCGCCGAAAACCCACGGCATGGACCGGCCCAGTCCGTCGAGCTGACTGACGTTCGTGCGGTGCGCGATGGTGTAGATGGCGCCCGCCACCATGAAGAGCGTGATCTTGCCCCAGGCGTGCATGACGATCTGCAGCCCGCCACCCAGCACGCCCCAGCTCGTCGCGAGCATGGCGCCCAGTGTGATGTATGAGAGCTGCGACACGGTGGAGTAGGCCAGCCGCGCTTTCAGATTATCCTGCCGCAGCGCGATGACCGAAGCGAGCACGATGGAAATGGCCGCGACCCAAGCGAGGAAAGTCGAGCTCGGCGTGATGAGCGTCAGGTCGGTGCCGAAGGTATAGACCACGACCTTGAGCATGGTGAA
>JAHDEU010000201.1 GCA_020628635.1 Hellea sp.
TCGAGGCTGACGACTCCGACGATGAGCAGCCCAAGCCCAAGCGCCGTTCCCGCTCCCGTCGCCGTGCCCCATCCAAGGATGGTGACGAGACCAGCAACGAGGCAGATGCACCCGCCGCTGACGAGGACGACACGGATGAGGACGCGCCCAAGCGTTCACGTTCGCGCCGCCGCGCTCCGTCCCGCGAGGGTGACAACTCGTCCTCACGCCGCCGCAAGGCTCCCTCCCGCGATGGCTCGGATGACGAGGCAGACGCTCCTGCCAAGGACGAGACTGAGGACGACGCCCCCAAGTCGCGCCGCCGCCGCAAGGCGCCCAGCCGCGACGGCAGCGATGCGGACGCCAAACCGGCCCGCAAGCGCCGTGCGCCTGCCAAGTCCACCCAGGCTGACGACGAGGACGCGCCCAAGCCGTCCCGCCGCCGCAAGGCGCCGGCCAAAGCGTCCGAGGACGAGGTCGAAGCCAAGCCTGCCCGCAAGCGCCGCGCCCCTGCCAAGGCCAAGGTGGAGGACGCCGAGGAGGACACGCCGAAGCCCGCGCGTCGCCGCAAGGCTCCCGCGAAAGCCAAGGCCGAGGACGCAGAGGAGGACACGCCGAAGCCCGCGCGCAAGCGTCGTGCACCCGCAAAGGCCAAGTCGGAAGAGACCGAGGACGAAGCGCCGAAATCCGCGCGCCGTCGCAAGGCTCCGGCCAAACCGGCTGATGACGAGGCGGAGGCCAAGCCTGCCCGCAAGCGTCGCGCACCCACCAAGGCCGCGGCGTCCGAAGACGACTCTGACGCCAAACCGGCCCGCAAGCGCCGTGCGCCCGCAAGGACGGCAGAGCAGGACTCGGAAGCAGAGGCACCCAAGCCCGCGCGCCGCCGCAAGGCTCCCGCGAAGTCTGCGGATGACGGGGCGGAGGCCAAGCCCGCACGCAAGCGTCGCGCTCCGGCCAAGGCCAAGGCGGCCGACACGGACGAGGCTCCCAAGCCCGCGCGAAAGCGTGCCGCGCCGAAAAAGGCAGCGTCTGAGCCCGTTGACGACGCTCCGGCCAAGCCCGCCCGTCGCCGCGCCGCGCCGAAGAAACCGGCAGCCGAGGCCTCCTCTGCCCCTGCTCCGGCTCCCGAACCGACGCCTGCGCCGGAGCCCGCCAAGCCGGCCGACTCGCGCCGCCGCGCCGCGCCGCCGCGCAAGAAGCGCGGCCTGCTCGACCGGCTGATGGGCAAGGGATCGGACGACTGATCACGGCTGTTCCGTCGTCACAGAGCCGCCGACCTTCGCGGGTCGGCGGCTTTTTCGTTCGCGCTTAGATGAACGCCAGCTGTCCCAACGCTATCGTGAAGCCTGCGTAACTTGACCGCAGAGCCCTTTGCGTGGTCTTGCCGGAGCATGAAAACCGTTTCATCCATTCTGGCGCGGCTCGTCGCGGGGTTTGCCATCGTCGCCATGCTCGCCGCCCAGGCGAGCGCGCAATTCGGCCTGCGCGACACGGAGATCGAGGAGACCCTGCGCGACTTCTCCGATCCGCTGCTCAAGGCGGGCGGGCTGAACGCCGAATCGGTCGATATCTACATGATCAACGACCCGGAGCTGAACGCGTTTGTCACGCGCGGGCAGAACATCTTCCTGCATAGCGGGCTGATCCTGCGCTCCGAGACGCCCAACGAGCTCAAGGGCGTCATCGCACACGAGGCCGGGCACATTGTCGGCGGCCATATCGTGCGTTCTGATTACGGCAACCGTTCGGCCTACGGCGCCATGCTGCTCGCCGCCGGTATCGGTCTTGCCGCCATCCTGGCGGGCGAGGAACAGGCCGGCGCGATGGTGCTGAGCGGCTCGCAGCAATTCGGCGCGGTGGAGGCCCTGGCCTATTCCCGCGTCAACGAATCGGCCGCCGACCAATATGCGGCGCAGTTCCTGGAGCGCACCGGACAGAGCGGCCAGGGCCTGATCGACTTCTTCGAGAATTTCCGCGCCCAGGAAGTGCTGAGCCAGAGCCGCCGCTACGAATATTTCCGCTCCCACCCGCTATCGGCCAACCGCATCGACAAGCTGCGCGAGCGCGTGGCTGAGAGCGAATATGCGGGTGTCACCGACTCGGATGCGGACATGCACCGCCACATGATGATGCAGGCCAAGCTGCGCGGCTTTCTCGACAGTCCGCAGCAAGTGCTCAACCGCTACCCCTCGGATGATCGCAGCCAGCCCGCGCGCTATGCCCGCTCCGTCGCCCTGTTCCGCGGTGCCGACCTGACCGGCGCGCTGCGCGAGCTACAGACCCTGATCGACGAGGAGCCGCAGAACCCCTATTTCCACGAGCTCAAGGCGCAGATCCTCTATGAGTCCGGCAAGCGCGAGGACGCCATCGCGCCAGCCGAGCGCGCATTGGAGCTCAAGCCCGACGCGCCGCTGCTGCAAATGGCGCTGGCGCAGTCACTCATCGAAACGGGCCGCCCGGACGAGCTGGACCGCGCCGTGGCCCTGTTGAAGTCGGCCTTGATCACGGAGCCGCGCAATGCGGGCGCGTGGCGCATCCTGTCGCGTGCCTATGCCGGACAGGGCGAGGAGGCGCTGGCCAAATACGCCTCCGCCGAGCAGCACTACGCCGTCGGCAATCTGGAGGAAGCCCGCAGCTTCGCGGGCCGCGCGCAGAAGGACCTCGCCAAGAACCTCCCGCAATACCGCCGGGCGTCGGACATCATCGTCGTGGCGGAACTGCAGCTCGACAAGAAGCGCCGCAACCAGCGGCGCGGCAAGCCGTTCACGCTGAGCACATCCGGCACGCCGTGAGCGCGCCTTGCGTCATTCCGTCTTAACACCGCGCGTGCTAGCGGCGCGCAAAACGTTTTCGAAAGCGATCCGCCATGTCCAAATTCCTTCGCACACTCGCGGCGACATCCCTGCTGACTGTGTCTTCGCTCGGCATGGCGTCCTGCGCGCAGGCGGCCCCCAGCGCATCTGACAAGGCGGAGATCGAGGAGATCGTGCGCGCCTATCTGCTGGAGAACCCCGAGATCATTCGCGAAGCGCTGATCGAACTGCAGCGCAAGGAAGCGGAAGCGGAGCTCGCCCGCACGACCGACGTGATCGCCGAACTCTCGGACCAGCTTTTCTTTGATCCGCGCGACTACTCGGTCGGTCCTAAAAACGCCAAGGTCCAGCTGGTCGAATTCTTCGACTACAATTGCGGCTACTGCAAACGCTCGACCGACTGGCTGCAGGAAACCATGGCCAAGCATCCCAACGATGTGCGCGTCGTGTTCAAGGAAATGCCAAGCCTGACCGGGCCGACCGGCACCAGCTTCACCGCCGCCCGCGCTGCCCTCGCCGCGCAGCGGCAGGGCAAATATTCCAAGTTCCACTTCGCCCTGATGAACGAGCGCGCGCTGACCGAGAAACGCATCATGCAACTGGCCGACATCAACGGATTGGACTCCGAACAGCTCGCCCGCGACATGGAAGATGCCGCCATCGAGCGCCAGATCCAGGATAATCTCGATCTCGCACGGCAGATCCCGGCACTGACCGGCACGCCGTTTTTCGTGATCAATGACGAGTTCGTGTCGGGTGCCGGGATCGCGGAGCTGAATGCGAAACTGAAGGCCGAGCTGGAGAGCTAGCGAGCGCTGACGTCCGGTTGCCGGGCTGGCAAACTACAAGCCAACTCTCTTGAATGTCGCCCATCCTCGCGAAGGCGGGGACCCAGCCATCGGTTCGTGACTCAGTTCAAAGATTGCGCAGGCTTGCAAGCTGGATCCCCGCCTTCGCGGGGATGAGCGACGGTCGATGTGGGCTTGCGTCAGCCTCTCTGCCTAATTCGACGCGAACTCCAACCCCGTCCGGTTTGTCTCCACCGACACCAACCGGTCGTAGCACGTCATGTAGAGCGTCGAGCCGTCCGCACCGCCAAAGGTCGCATTGGCGCAGGGCTTGGCCATAACCAGCTTGGCGATGGTGCGCAGGTCCTTGTCGAACACCCAGATGCCGCCGGGTCCAGTCGCGAAGACCGTGCCGTCCGTCGCCACCGCCATGCCGTCGGGATTGCCGAAGCCCGCCTCCTCGCGCGGTCCGCTGACGTCCAGCACGCGGTCCGCCTTGCCGACCGTGCCGTCGCCATTGATCGGATAGCGCAGGAAGGCGGCCTTCTCCGGCAGTGAATCAGCCACATAGAGATAGCGCTCATCCGGTGACACCACGATGCCGTTGGGCCGGCTCAGCGATTGCTCGACGACCGTCAGCTCACCATCCTTGAGCTTGAACACGCCGTTGAAGTCCAGCTCCTTGACCGGGCTGTCGTCCTGACCCTTCAGCCCATAGGGCGGATCGGTGAAGAATATCGTGCCGTCGCTCAAGACCACGACGTCATTGGGCGAGTTCAAGCGCTTGCCCTTGTATTCCGTCGCTATCGGTGTCTTGGTCTTGGTCGCCAGATCCATCTCGAATAGCGTGCGCTCGCCGTGGCTGGGCACGAGGATCCGGCCGTCGCCATAGTTCAGCAGGCCGTTCGCGCCCGCGCCGCCCATCTCCTCGGTGATGACGGCTGGACCCGAAGGCTTCATCCACTCGGAGATGCGACCCTTGGAGGGATCGTATTTGTGGATCGTGTTGCCCGGCACATCGGTGAAAAGAAGATAGTTCCCGCTGCCGATCCAGACCGGGCCTTCGGACCAGGCGAACTCGCCGCCAAGGTCCTTGACGTCGCCGGTGAACGGGTTGTCGGAACCGTAGAGCTCGATCGTGGCGTAGCCCGCCTCGATGGACACGGGATCGGCTGCGGAGAC
>JAHDEU010000202.1 GCA_020628635.1 Hellea sp.
GGCCATCACCCCGCAGATCGCATCCGCCAACTCCTCCGTCACCGAAGCCCTGTCGGCCTGCACCACCGCCGTCCAGACCGAGCTGCCGCTGGCCGCTGAAGACGTGTCCGTGTCCTTCAAGCGCGTCAAAGGCTCCTCGCGCGTCAAGACGCTGAAGCTGAAAGTCCGCGCTGGCGAAGAGACCGGCACGGCGACCTGCAAGGTCAAGCGCGATGAAGCGCCTGTCGTGACCTTCGACAAGGATCTCGAAGCCTACCGCGTCGAGCTCGTCCAGCGCGCGACCAAGACGGCCTCCGGCGCCAACTAGGCCCAGATCCGCAGTCTCGCTTTGAGCGCCGCGTCCGAAAGGGCGCGGCGTTTTGCGTTTGGGCCGCCCCAATCCCGTCACACTGTCGCGAAAACAAGGCGGCTCCCGGTCACACTGCCGCCAAACCCTGCATCTATCGCCGTCCCGACATCAAAACAGAGTTGGGGTTTTACACATGCACACGATGAGCCTAGTCAAAGACCGTCACTACACATCCCGCCGGGTTGGGGAGCGGTCCATGGCCACCATATTCCTTGTCGATGACGACGAGAACATTCTGACATCGGTTTCGATGTATCTGGAGGGCGAGGGCTATGAGGTCCGCAAGTTCCATGACGGGGTGAAGGCGCTGGAAGCGCTCAAGGCCAGCCCGCCCGACCTCGCCGTGTTCGACGTGAAGATGCCGCGCATGGACGGGATCGAGCTGCTGCGCCGCCTGCGCCAGACCTCCAACCTGCCGGTCATCTTCCTGACCTCCAAAGGCGACGAGCTGGACGAGGCCATCGGCTTTTCCATGGGGGCGGACGACTACATCACCAAACCGTTCAGCCAGCGACTGCTCGGCGAGCGCATCAAGGCCGTGCTGCGCCGTGCCAAGCTGACCAGCACCGCCATGCCTGTCCCGGAAGAGGGCGACGACAAGGTCATCCGCCGCGGCCAGCTCGTGCTCGACCCGAACCGCCATGCCTGTTCCTGGAACGACCAGCCCGTGCGTCTGACGGTGACGGAGTTCCTGATCCTCGAAGCGCTCGCCAAGCGGCCGGGCTATGTGAAGTCGCGCGACCAGCTGATGGACGCGGCCTATGACGACCAGATCTATGTGGACGACCGCACGATCGATTCGCATATCAAGCGGCTGCGCAAGAAGTTGACGCTATCGAAACGCTCTATGGCGTCGGTTACAAATACAAGGAAAGCTGAGGCGGCTCCTACGCCACCTGCTTCGCCTGCGCCGAAACGGCGGCGCAATCGCCGCCGTTTCGCGCCGCGCCGCTCCATCCTGCTGTCGCGGCTGACGCAGCTCATCCTGCTGTCCAACCTCGTCGGCCTGCTGATCCTCGTCGCGGGCGCGCTCACCATGAGCCGGTTCGAGGATGGGCTGATACAGGCCAAGGTCGACAACCTCCGCTCGCTGGCCGCGACCATCACCACTGTCATGGGCGAGCAGGCGACGGGCATTGGCGCGCAGTCGGAGCTCGACGTGGAAAGCGCCAAGATCGTGCTGCGAGGCGTCAACGTCCCGGAAGGCTGGCGCGTGCGGCTGCATGACAGCGGTGGCCGCGTGGTGGCCGACACGCAGAGCCTGGACGAGACCATCACGGTCAGCGAGCTCGAGCCGATCAGGACGGAGGAAGAGCCCCCGGAACCCGTGGCCTTGCGCGAACGCGCGTCAGTCTGGTTGCAGGAAACACTGCACGACCTTCCGTGGCGGCAACGCGACCGCGACGCCAACCGCCGGGACTTGAGAGCCGACATCCGCACCGTGCTAGGCGGGGAGCCGGTGACCGGAGCGCGCTATGACGACAATGACGAGCTGGTGGTGACAGCATCACTGCCCGTCACCCGCGTGAGCCGCGTGCTCGGCGCGGTCACGGTGGAGAGCAACGATGTCGGCAACATCGTCGCCGCGGAACGGCAGGCGCTCGCGCCCATCATCGGCCTGGCCCTGCTGGCCACGCTTCTCAGCTCGCTCGCGCTGATCCTGTTCATCACACTGCCCATGCGCCGCCTCGCCAAGGCGGCTGAGCAGGTCGCGCGCAATCCACAGAAGTTCGATTCGATTCCGAACCTGTCGCGCCGCCGCGACGAGATCGGCGACCTCTCGCTCGTCATGCGCGACATGACGCGGGGGCTCTACAACCGCGTGGACGACATCGCGAATTTCGCCGCCGATGTGGCGCATGAGATCAAGAACCCGCTGACAAGCTTGCGATCAGCCTCGGACACGCTGCGCGTCGCCAAGACGGATGAACAACGAGAGCAGCTGATCGACATCATCCAGCAGGATGTGTCGCGCATGAACCGGCTGATCACCGACATCAGCCACGCTTCCAAGGTGGACGCCAATCTCGCTCGGGACACGGCGCAAACGCTCGATGTCGGCGAGGTCGTGTCCAACATCGTGACCTTCTATCAACAGACGAAGTCCGGACCCGGCGCGACAGTCGTGGATCGCACCATGCTGGATGAGCCGGTCTTCATCCGCGCCTTCGAGACGCCCTTCGCCCAGGTTCTGCGCAACCTGCTCGACAACGCGCTGACGTTCTCGGACGACGAAGGAGAAGTGCGGATCGAAGCCAGCGCCACGTCCCGTCGCGTGATCATCACCGTGGATGACGACGGCCCCGGCATCCCGGACGGCAATCTGGAGACGGTGTTCGACCGCTTCTACACCCAGCGTCCCGAAGGCGCGAAGTTCGGCTCCCACAGCGGTCTGGGTCTCGCCATCTGCCGTCAGATCATCACCGCGCACAAGGGCACGATCCATGCCGAGAACCGCACGGGCCCTGACGGTGCAGTCGAGGGCGCGCGCTTTGTGGTGGAGTTGCCGCGCCAGACAACGGGCGGCGGCCCGTCCGCGCCCAAGCGCAGGCGCTAGAGCACAATTCACTTGCCGCGACGGCCTTCACGCGGTTTAGCTTCGCCAATGCAATTCGGAGCACACGAGTCGTGATTGGATTGGTCATCGTCACACATGGCGACCTCGCCATCGAACTGAAACGCGCGACCGAGCATGTGGTCGGGCCACAGGACAACGTCCGCACCATCTGCATCGGTCCCGACGACGACATGGAGCGCCGCCGCGACGATATCCGCAAGGCCGTCGAGTCGGTCGAAACTGGCAAGGGCGTCATCCTGCTGACCGACATGTTCGGCGGCACGCCGTCCAACCTCGCCATTTCCATGCTGCGCGACGGCGCGGTCGAAGTCGTGGCGGGCGTCAACCTACCCATGCTGATCAAGCTGGCTGAAGCCCGGCGCGACGCCACGCTGGACGAGGCCGCGAGCAAGGCGAAAAATGCGGGTCAGCGCTATATCGCGATCGCGTCGCGCATCCTCGCCGGCGATGACGGATGAGCGACCAGCAGGCCGCCAGCGCACGCATGATCCTGCGTAACAAGCGCGGCCTGCATGCGCGCGCGTCCAACAAGTTCATGGAAACAGTCGCGCGTTTCGATGCCCGCGTCTGGGTGCAGAGCCACAACGATGTCTGCGCGGAGCGGGTGGAAGCGGACAGCGTCATGGAATTGCTGCTGCTCGGCGCGGCCTGCGGGCAGGACATCACCGTGACCGCCGTGGGGCCGCAGTCCAAGGAGGCTGTCAGCGCCTTGCAGAAGCTGGTCAATGGACGCTTCGGGGAAGGGGAATGAGCCACCGTCACCTCGCAGCTCTCCCGCTCGCCCTTGCGACGCTGGGGGGATGCGCGTCCTCCGACGTGTTCAATGCGCGCAGCGTCTATCCGCCGGACCCCTACGTCAAAGGCTATGCGGATCCGGAGGATTGCATCGGCGGCGAACAACTCGCCGCAGTGTCGCTCGACATGCCAGCCTACCCAGGTCGCGCCTTCCGCACCGGGCGGCAGGGATGGACGATCGTGCGGCTCGACGTCGGAACCGATGGGCATGTCGAACGCGCGGATATCGAACGCGCCGTGCCCGAGGGTATCTTCGAGAAAGCCAGCGAGCGGGCGGCGTTGCAGTGGGTCTTCGAGCCGCCCGCCAGCGGCGCACTCACGAATTGCCGCGTGCTGATCCGATATCGGCTCGGCCAGGTCTCGCTAGGCAGCTAAAACAGGACAATGGGAATGGGCCAGTATTTTGGTACGGACGGCGTGCGCGGTCGCGCGGGCGAGGGAAAGCTGTCAGCCGATCGGCTCGCTGAACTCGGCGCGGCCCTGGCCACCTTTGTGGGTGAGGGCGGCTCGGTCGCAATCGGGCGCGACACGCGGTTATCGGGACCGGATATCTTCGACACCTTGGCCCGTGGGCTCCGACGCGGCGGCGTGAACGTGCACGACCTCGGTATTCTTCCGACACCGGGAACGGCCTTGATGACATCCGAACTCGGCGCCCGACTCGGCGCAATGATCACAGCCTCGCACAATCCCTGGCACGACAATGGGGTGAAGCTGTTCGGCCCGGACGGACGCAAACTGCCGGACGCCGATCAGGACCGCATAGAGGCGCTGATCGGCGAGCCCGGCATGGAGGGCCGAACGCCTGGCGAAGTCCTGACGGTCTCGGACGCGGCGGAGCGGTATATCGAGCATGTCGTGAAGGCCGTCGGGCCGGGCGCCTTGAAGGGATTACGCGTTGTCGCCGACGCGGCAAACGGCGCAGCCGGACGAGTGCTGCCCGCCGTGCTGGAACGGCTTGGGGCGGTTGTCGACAAGATCGGTACGGAAACGGACGGCCGGTTAATCAATGACGGCGTGGGCTCGAACAACCC
>JAHDEU010000203.1:0-593 GCA_020628635.1 Hellea sp.
ACCGTCCAGTATGCGATCTCGTCGCGTGTGCGGCCGCAGCCAAAGCAGCGGTCCGTGTCGCGGTCCATTGCGCAGATCAGCACGCAGGGGCTGTCCACGGGCTCCAGCGCCTTGATCTGTTCGGGGGTCATGTCGTTGGCCATGAGGCCTCCTAGCTGCGTCGGATAAGGATATAAAGGTTTTTTTATATCGACTATTTCGCGGCCCCGGACTATGGCGGGCACATGAGCGATGAGCCTGAACTGATCCTGCGCGACCTGAACGACGACGACCTCGTCGAGCAGATGAAGGACGACCTGTATGACGGCATGATTCCGGAGGTGACGGAAGGCACGCAGATCCTGCTGGAGCGCGGCTGGGACGCCAACCAGATCCTGACCGAGAGCTTGGTCGAAGCCATGCGCATCGTCGGCCTCGACTTCGCCGACGGTGTGCTATTCGTGCCCGAAGTGCTGTCGGCCGCCAATGCCATGAAGGGCGGGATGAGCCTGCTTCGCCCGATCCTTGCCGCGTCCGACACGCAGACCAGCGCGGGCCGCGTGGTCATCGGCACGGTCAAGGGCGACATCCACGACATTGGCAAAAACCTAGTC
>JAHDEU010000203.1:604-4702 GCA_020628635.1 Hellea sp.
GGCATGATGCTGGAGGGCGCAGGGTTCGAGGTGTTCGATCTGGGCATCAACACATCGCTGGACGAGTTCCTCGAGGCCATCGACAAACACGACCCGCACATCCTCGGCATGAGCGCGCTGCTGACCACCACCATGCCCTATATGGGCGTGGTCATCGAAGACCTCGAGCGCCGCAACATGCTCAAGAACCTGCCGGTCATGGTCGGCGGCGCGCCGCTGAACCAGGAATTCGCCGACGCCATCAACGCCAATGCCTATGGTCCCGACGCGGCAACAACCGCCGAGCTCGCCAAGACCATCGTCGGCATCAACAGGTGAGAACTCTGGTCATCGCTTGCGGCGCGGTCGCGCGCGAGGTGAGGGCGGTCACGGACCAGCTCCCTGCCTTCGATCTGCGCTGCATTCCCGCCACGCTGCACAATGAGCCCGCGAAGATCGTGCCCGCGATCGAAGCCATTCTCGACGAAGGTGGTTACGACCGCACGCTGCTCGCGCTGGGCGACTGCGGCACGGGCGGCGGGCTGGACTGTCTCTGCGAACGCCGCGGCGTCACCCGCCTGCCGGGCGCGCATTGCTATGCCTTCTTCGCCGGGCTGCCGGAGTTCGACGCCATGATGGAAGAAGAGCTCGGCACGTTTTTCCTCACGGATTTTCTCGCGCGCCAGTTCGACACCATGGTGATGGCCCCGCTCGGCCTCGACCGGAAGCCCGAGCTGCGCGACATGTATTTCGGCCACTACAAACGGCTGGTCTTCTTGTCCCAGCAGCCGGACGATGCGCTGCTCGCCAAGGCCGAAGCCGCTGCCCACACGCTCGGCCTGCGGTTTGAGCACCGTCCCACCGGGCTCACCCCTTTCGCGCGCGAACTCGCGCAACTCGCCGCATAACAGGAGCCCCAAATGGCCCGCACCGTCCTCTCCTCGCCGACCCAGGAAGTCATCATCGGTTTCGACCAGCCCTTCGTCATGATCGGCGAGCGCATCAATCCGACCAACCGCCCGAAATTCTCCAAGGAGCTCAAGGACGGCAATTACTGGCGCGTGGTCAAGGAAGCGAAGCGCCAGGTCGAGGCGGGCGCGCAGGTGCTGGACGTCAATGTCGGCGTGCCGCTCTCTGACGAGGCCAAGATCATGAGCGAGGTGATCGCCCTGCTGCAGACCGAAGTGCAGTGCCCGCTGGTTATCGACAGCTCGGTCAAGCCAGCGCTCGAGAGCGGGCTGGAGGCTTATCAGGGCCGCCCGCTGGTGAACTCCGTCACGGGCGAGGAGGAAAGCCTCGAATTCGTGCTGCCGTTGATCGCCAAGCACGACTGCGCGGTCGTGGCCATCTCCAACGACGACACGGGCATCAGCGAAGACCCGGACGTCCGCTTCGAGGTCGCCAAGCGCATTGTCGAGCGCGCGGCGGACCACGGTATCAAGGCCGAGGACGTCGTCGTCGATCCGCTCGTCATGCCGGTCGGCGCGATCAACTCAGCGGGCCGCGACGTATTCCGGCTGGTCCGCCGCCTGCGCGAAGAGCTCGGCGTCAACACGACCTGCGGCGCCTCCAACGTCGCCTTTGGCCTGCCCAACCGCCACACCGTCCACAACGCATTCCTGCCCATGCTGCAGGCCGCCGGCATGACCAGCGCGATCCTCAATGTCTACGACGAAGGCCTCGTACCCGCCATCAAGGCAGGCGACATGCTGGCTGGCAACGATCCCGACTGCGCCAACTGGATCAACGCCAACCGCCCCAAACCCGCGCCGGGCGAGGCAGTCGGCGGACGACGCGGCGGTGGACGCCGGGTCGGCCGCGGTGGTCGCGGTCGCCGTGGCTAGCCACACTCTCATCTTCACCCCCTCCGGGGTCCGGACGACCGCCGAACCGGGCGAGAGCGTTTACGACGTCGCCTTGCGCGCAGGCGTGGACATCAAGTCGATTTGCGGCGGGACGGGGTTGTGCCATCGGTGCCAGTGTTCGCTGCAGACGGGCGACCACGCAAAGTTCAAGCTCTCGGTCACGGACGATGCGCTATTCAAGCTCAGGCCAGCCGAAAAGAAGGCGATCCATGACGGCGACATGGCGGACGGGCTGCGGCTCGCCTGCCGGGCCAAGGTCATGGGCGACGCCGTCATCGACATCCCGCCCCACGCGCGCCACACCCAAAGCGCCATCCGCAAGGCGGCGTTCGACCTGCCGGGCCCCATCGCCCCGCCGGTCAGGCTCCACATGGTGCAGCTGCCCGAGCCGACGCTGGAAGATTATCTCTCGGACACGGAAAGCCTGTCCGAACAGCTCGGCGGGCTGCGCGTCTCGCCCAATGTCACGCTGAAGATCCAGCCCATGCTGGCGGAGCACAGACGCAAGCTCATCGCCGTGGTGCGCGACGAAGCGGAAGTCATCGACGTCTGGGCGCCCAACCGCGAGGGACTCTACGGCGCGGCGGTGGACATCGGCTCGACCTCGGTTGCGCTCTATCTCTACGATCTGGTGACGGGCGCGCTGGTCCACCAGAGCTCCGCCATGAACCCGCAGATCCGCTACGGCGAGGACGTGATGAGCCGGGTCAGCTACGTCATGATGAACCGCGACGGCCGCGAAAAGCTGGCCGGCGCCGTGCAGGGGCAACTTCGCGACATGCTCACTGATGCGCGCGAGGCCGTGGGCGCGGACACCGACCAAGTGCTGGAGATGGTCTGCGTCGGCAATCCGATCATGCACCACACGCTGATCGGTGTGGACCCCACGCCGCTGGGCCAATCGCCCTTCACGCTGGCGGTCAAGGACTGGCTCGACCTGCCGGGCGACACGCTGGATCTGGGTCTCACGCGCGCGGCGCGCGTGTCGCTCCTGCCGCTGATCGGCGGTCACGTCGGCGCGGACACGGCGGCCGCTTACCTCACGCAGATGGACCGGATGAGCGGCCGCTCCGTGCTGCTGGTCGATATCGGCACCAATGCGGAGATCGTGCTGACGCATGATGGCCGAGTCGCTGCCGCCAGCTCGCCCACCGGCCCGGCGCTGGAAGGTGCGGAGATCAGCTGCGGCGTGCGCGCGTCCGAGGGCGCCATCGAGCGGCTGCGGATCGACCCGGTGACGTTTGCCGCCACGGTGAAGATCATCGGCCATGACGCATGGCTGACGGACGACACGATTGGCGATCACGCTGTCCCCGGCCTGTGCGGCTCGGCCATCTTCGAAGTCATGGTGGAACTGGCCCGCGCCGGGCTCATCGACCGCTCCGGTCTGTTCCGACCCGAGGTCGCGCCCGACCGCTTCACCCAGGAAGGGAATGTCCAAACCTACCGCGTCATCGGCGACATCACCCTGCGCCAGACCGACATCCGCGCCGTGCAGCTCGCCAAGGCCGCGCTGATGGCGGGCGCGCGTCTGGTGGCGGAGGAACTGGGATGCGAGAGCTTCGACGAAGTGCTGCTGGCCGGCGCGTTCGGCACGCATCTGGACCCGGAATATGTCGCCGAAATCGGGATCGTGCCGCACAACGGCGCCGACACGATTGTGGCGGTCGGCAACGCAGCCGGCATGGGCGCGGCGATGTGCCTGACCGATGTCGCGGCGCGCGACCGCATCCGCGCGGCGGTGGAGGACGTGGTGAAGATCGAAACCGCGCTGGAGCCGCGCTTCCAGGACTATTTCGTGGAAGCGATGGCCTTTCCGAGCGCACCGGAGGGCACGGCGTCCTCGCGAGGCGGCGGGCGTCGGGGTGGGCGCAGGCGGCGGGGGTAGACTTCACCTCTATCTGTCGATCATGGGGTGAACGACCGGGGAGTGATCGTCCTCTCAACGGCTCGTCCTCCGACCTGATCCGAGGGCCATTCGCATAAAAATCCGTTTGCTGACGCTGCCGCGTCGACTGCCTCACCGTGATGCGAATGGGCCCCGGGTCACGCCCGGGGACGATGCTCGACGAGCGTTAGGCGAGACTCTCACAAATAACAGTCGCCGACGTTGACTACGTCCAAACCACCGGCTCCATGCTCGTGCTCGCCTCACCATCATAGCTGTCCGTCACGGCCCGCACGGCGTTCTCCAGCTCCGCGAAGCGCAGCTCCGGCATCCGCTCGCGATACAGCTCCGGAATCTCCGTCACAG
>JAHDEU010000204.1 GCA_020628635.1 Hellea sp.
GTCCAGTGACCACGACGGGCTTGTTGTAGTTGACCTTGCCCGGGATCAGCGTCTGAAAGCCATCATCCGGAATGACGGTCGCGCCGTTCGCCATGGCGACGAAGTCATTGACCAGCATCAGCGCGTCAAACCCGAAATCGCTGGTCAGGTCTCCCTCGCTCACCGTCCAGGGCGCGTTGGTCATGCGGATCGCACCATCGAATTTGGGACCGGCAAAGGCAAAGGCCGCATTCTTCGGCGTGACTCCGACGTCTCCCAGATAGCGCGCCACGGCGTCGTTGAACGTGCCGAACTCCGCCACGGCCAGCCGCTCGGAATGGTGCAGCTCGATCGTGCCCTGCGCCGTGCGTTCGGCCAGCGCGAAGCGGGCATTGGTCCCGCCGACATCCCCTACCAGCGTCGCCGTCATTATTCGGCGGCGATCGAGGCTGTGGAGACGGTCATGAGCGGCATGTCGCCCAGCGTGGACGCGCCCGACTCGGCGTCCGACGTGACGGCGCGCTGCGGTGCGAACATGTTCATGCCGAGCGCGGAGAGGTTGGCCCGGACCGGCGCGCTCGCGACCTCTCTTGAGTCGAAATCGACATCGACGGCTCTCACCGTGCCCGTGCCGCCATCGACGTGGATGATGTCGCCCGTGCGCAGCTTGGCGATGGGCCCGCCGACCAGCGCTTCCGGGTGCATGTGGATCGCCGCCGGGACCTTGCCCGACGCGCCCGACATGCGGCCATCGGTCACCATGGCGACGCGGAAGCCCTTGTCCTGCTGCAGGCCGAGGATCGGGGTGAGCTTGTGCAGCTCCGGCATGCCATTGGCCTGCGGGCCCTGGAAACGCAGCACGACCACGAAGTCGCGCTCCAGCTCGCCGCGCTTGTGCATAGCGATGAGGTCGTCCTGCTCGTCGATGACGATGGCGGGCGCGCTGACCATCCAGTTCTCGGGCTTGACGGCGGAGACTTTCATCACGCCGCGGCCCAGATTGCCGGACATGAGCGACAGGCCGCCATCCGCGCGGAAAGGCTCCGACACGGTGGTCAGGATTTCGGGCGCGAGCGTCTCGGTGGGGCCGTCGCGCCAGCTCACAGTCTCGTCGGCCAGCACGGGTTCTTTGGTGTATTCGTGTAAGCCCTCCCCGCCCGCGACCGTCTTCGTGTCGTCGTGCAGCATGCCCTCGCGCAGCAGCTCTCCGATCAGGAAGGGCATTCCGCCGGCGGCGTGGAAGTGGTTCACGTCGGACACGCCGTTGGGGTAGATCTTGCAGATCAGCGGCACGATCCTGGAGATGTCCGCATAGTCGTCCCAGGTGATCCGCACGCCCGCCGACGCGGCGATGGCGGACAGGTGGATGGTGAGATTGGTCGAACCGCCCGTCGCCATGAGGCCGACGAGGCCGTTCACGACCGCTTTCACGTCGATGACGTCGCAGGCGGGCGTGAAGTCGTCGGTCATGTTGGTGATCGCGACGGCGCGCGCGACCGTGGCCGTGGTGACCGCGTCGCGCATGGGCGTGTTGGGATGGACGAAGCTGGAGCCCGGCAGCTGCATGCCCATGACTTCCATCAGCATCTGGTTGGTGTTGGCCGTGCCGTAGAAGGTGCAGGTCCCCGGCGCGTGATAGCTGGCCGATTCTGCGGCGAGCAGCACGTCGCGCCCCACTTCGCCTGCCGCGAATTGCTGGCGCACGCGGGCCTTTTCCGGATTGGTCAGCCCGGACGGCATGGGTCCGGCGGGCGCGAAGATATGCGGCAGATAGCCATAGCGCAGCGCCGCGATCATCAGCCCCGGCACGATCTTGTCGCACACGCCCAGATGGATGACCGAGTCGAAGCAGTCATGCGACAGGGCAATGGCCGTGCTGCGCGCGATGGTGTCGCGCGAAAACAACGACAGCTCCATGCCGTCGCGGCCTTGCGTAACGCCGTCGCACATCGCCGGAACGCCGCCCGCGACCTGCGCCGTCGCGCCGTTGTTGCGTGCGGCCGTCTTAATCAGATCGGGGAAGCGCTCGAACGGCTGGTGGGCGGAGAGCATGTCGTTATAGGCCGTGACGATGCCGAGGTTCGGCCAGCTCGCGCCCAGGATCTGCGTCTTCTCCAGCACCGGACAGGCAGCCGACGCATGGGCCAGATTGCCCTCGGACAGGCGCACGCGGCGCGGACCGGGACGCATATTGGCCTTGCAGGCATCCAGATAAGCCTGGCGCGTGCCGGCGGACCGCTCCGCGATGCGGTCGGTGACGGATTGCAGGGCGGAAAGCACGCTCATGCCGATGGTCCTAGGGTGTGAACGGAAAGGGTGTCGAGTCCGGACAGGACGCCGACGGGGGCGTCGTTCAGCGGCTTGTCGCGGCTCGCATCGAACACATCGCGCTTGGCCGCACCCGGCAGAAGCAGCATCACATGCCGCGCCCTGGCCACAGCCGAATAGGTCAGGGTGATGCGGTCGGTGTGATCGCCCGCCACAGGACAGCCAGTCGCATCGACGGCGCAGAGCGTGGCCGGATTGTCCGCATCCAGCGCCGCGTCGAGCCCGCCGGAGTTGGGGAACCACGACGCCGTATGCGCGTCACCGCCCATGCCGAGCACGACGATGTCAAAGGGTTGCGGCGCGAGCGCGAGCGCCTGCTCCGCCGCTTCGATGCCCGCCGCGGCGCTGTCATGGCCGTTGTAGAGCGGAATGAACTGCGCGCGTTCCGCCGGCGTGCCGGCAAAGCAGGCCTTTATAAAATCTGCATTGGAGCCCGGTGCGCCTGCAGGGACCCACCGTTCGTCCACCAGACTGACGACCACGCCGTCCCACGGCAGATCGGCCTGGGCGAGGCGCTCATAGACGGGCTTCGGGCTCGATCCGCCGGACAGCATCAGGCTCGCCTTGCCGCGTGCGTCGAGCGCAGCGCGCAGTTCCGCTTCCATCTCCGCGCTGGCGGCCGCGACCAGGGCGTCCGTGTCTGCATGATCGAAGCGCTGCATCAATCGACTTCCGACCAACGGTGTCCCAGCTCGTTCAGCATGGCATGGGCGGCATTGGGTCCGTCGATCCCGGCCGTGTAGAGGCTCACGCGCTGGTCGGTCTCCTCCCAGGCGTCGATGATGCCGTCCACCCAGCGCCAGGCCGCCTCGACCTCGTCGCGCTGCATGAACAGCGAGAGATTGCCGCGCACCACGTCCAGCAGCAGCCGCTCATAGGCGTCCGGATAGCGCGCCGTGAAGTTCTCCGAATAGGACAGGTTGAGCGGCAGCGTCTTCAGCCGCAGCCCGCCGGCCCCTGGCTCCTTGATCTCCATGTAGAGCTTCATGCCCTCATCCGGCTGCAGTCGTATGACCAGCTTGTTGGGGCGCGGCGTGGCAACGTCGCCGAAGATGGAATGTGGGATGTTCTTGAACTGGATCACGATCTCGGAGCGGCGCTGCGCCATGCGCTTGCCCGACCGTATGTAGATCGGCACGCCAGCCCAGCGCCAGTTCTGGATTTCGGTGCGGATCGCAACGAATGTCTCCGTCGTGGACGCATCCACATCGACATCGGACAGGTAGTCCGGGACGCTCTCTCCTCCGACCGTGCCGCGCACATATTGCGCCCTCACGGTGTTGGCCTCGACCGTCTCCGGCGTGATCGGCTTGAGCGCGCGCAACACCTTGATCTTTTCCGTGCGCAGAGCATCCGCGTCGAGAGAGGCCGGGGCCTCCATGGTGGACAGGCACAGCAGCTGCAGCAGGTGGTTCTGCACCATGTCGCGCAGCGCGCCGGACGTGTCGTAATAGGAGCCGCGGCCGCCGACCCCGATGCTTTCCGCCACGGTGATCTCGATATGATCGATGGCGTCGCGGTTCCACAGCGGTTCCAGCAGCACATTGCCGAAGCGCAGCACGAGCAGGTTCTGGACCGTTTCCTTGCCCAGATAATGGTCGATGCGGTAGATGCGGTCCTCGTCGAAGACGCGGCCGACACCCTCGTTGATCTGATAGGCGGACGCGAAATCCTTGCCGAGAGGCTTTTCCAGCACGACGCGGCTGGTGTCGGTCGCGAGCCCCGACCGCTCCAGGCCTTCGCAGATGTCGACAAACAGGCGCGGCGGCATGGCAAGGTAGAATATGCGTATCAGCGCCTCATCCGGGCCGGACAGCGCCTTGCCCAGCGACGCCCAGTCGGCGTCCTTGGCGGTCACGTCGATGGAGACATAGTCCAGCCGTTCGGCAAACGCCTTCCAGCTGGCGGCGTCGAAGTCCGGGTCTTTCTCGAATTCATGATAGCTCTCCTCGGCCAGCTTGCGAAAACCGTCGCGGTCCAGCTTTGAGCGCGACACGCCGATGATGCGTGAATTGGCCGGGATCTGCCCGTCGCACCAGCGGTGGTAGAGCGACGGAAGCAGCTTGCGCCGGGACAGATCGCCCGTCGCGCCGAAGACCACCAGCTCGAACGGGGCGACGGGGACGAATTGCGAACCCTTCGCCTCGCCCTGCGATTGCGCGCTGTGTCCGGTGCGGCGTTCGGCACCGGAGACGGCGTCGATGTCTGGATCGCGTTCTGCCACGATGACCTCCCTGGAGCCCGGCAAACGTCCCGCCCGGCATATCCCATCCCTGCCCAGCGCTATGCGTTGGGCTGACAACGCTGTCAACGAAACGGGGCCGGGAGAATGAGGCGCGAGGGACAGTTTTCCGCCTTCCCTTCCCCGAGCAGGGAGTCCCAGC
>JAHDEU010000205.1 GCA_020628635.1 Hellea sp.
CGGCCAGCGAGATGCAGGAGCGGCTCTACGAGACGCTCTCCAAATGGTCCATCGCGCGGGACGACGCGCTGAAGGAGGTGCTGGGGGAGCTTTACGGCCAGACCTTCGAGGCCATCACTCCGGCGCTCGATCTGAACAAGGTCCGCACCCACTTCGCCTCCGCGCTGGAAACGCCGGAGGGGCTGAAGGTGATGACCATCCACGCCTTCTGCGAACGCATCGTCGGGCGCTTCCCGATCGAGGCGGGCATCTTGCCGGGGTTTGATGCGCTGGACGATGCGGAAGCGACGGCGCTGCTCCAGGACGGTCGCACCGCCATGCTCGCCCGCGCGCGCGAGGACGCGGCCTTGCGCGACGCGCTGCACTACATGGCGGCGGCCAAGGCGGACTCGACCATCGACGCGGAAATCTTCTCCGCCGCCAAGGGCTATGAGCGCACGCAAAAGTGGGCCGCGGCGGGCGGGCTAGCGCCGTTTCGCAAGGCAGCGGGCCTGCGCGACGGCGACACGCCGGACAGCATCGCCGCAGACGCATGGGACGCGACCGACAAGCGCATGCTGGAAGAGGTCGCGATGTTCTGCTCCGGGCTGTCCGCCAAGACGGCGCAGGCCTTTGTCGGCCGCGCGCAGGCGATGGCGCGGGAGCGCGACCCGGCGCGCGCCTTTGCCGACTACGCCTCCGTCTTTCTCACCAATGCGGGCACGCCGCGGAAGTCCGTGCTCGTCAAGGCCGTCGGACAGGCCTTCCCGCAATACCGCTCGGACAGCCCCGAAGTGGACCGCATCCTCGACGCCCGCGCGCGCATGGCGTCCGCCCGCATCGCGCAGATGAGCGAAGCGCTGCTCACCCTTGGCCACGCGCTCGGCGCGCACCACCAACGCGCCAAGCATCTGGCCAGAGGCCTCGACTTCAACGACCTGATCCTGAAGGCGCGCGACCTGCTGACCCGCACGGAAGTGTCCGAATGGGTCGCCTACAAGCTGGACGGCGGGGTGGAGCATGTGCTGCTCGACGAGGCGCAGGACACGGCGCCGGAGCAGTGGGAGATCGTCAACGCGCTGACCGCGCCCTTCCGGCAGGACAGCCCGGATCGCGACGGACCGCGCCGGACCTTCTTCGCGGTGGGTGATCCCAAGCAGTCCATCTACCGTTTTCAAGGCGCGCGGCCGGAAATCTTCATGGAGTCGGTGCGCACCCACACCGAGCCCGGTGACACGCCCGTGCAGCTGCGCATGTCCTTTCGCTCCGCGCAGCAAGTGCTCGACGTGGTCGATGCGCTGTTCATCGACCAGGGCGGGATGGCCGCGATGTTCGACGCGGAGAAGCACCCCGAAGCGTCCGAGATCGCGCGTCACAAGGCGGCACGAGAGGATGACGGGCTGGTCGAGTTGTGGCCGCTCGCGCCGAAAGCGGACAGCCAAGAAGACCGCGCGCCCTGGGACACGACGCCTGTGGATGCCGCGGATGACACCGATGCGCGCATTGCGCTGGCGCGGTCGATCGCGGGCACGATCTCGCATTGGCTCGACAGCGGCGAGCCCGTGTTTGATCGCAAGCTGAAGCGGCTGCGGCCCATGCAGGCGGGCGATGTGCTGATCCTCGTGCAGAAGCGTGTCGGCGGGCTGTTCGACGCGATCATCAAGGCGCTGAAGGACGAGGGGGTGCCGGTGGCGGGTGCGGACCGGTTGGTGCTGCAGGACGCGCTGGTGGTGCGTGACCTCCTCGCCATGACCCGCTTCGTGCTGCTGCCATTGGACGAGCTCAGCCTGGCCGAAGCGCTCAAGTCGCCGCTCTTCGGGCTGAACGACGACCAGCTGTTCAAACTCTGCGTGGACCGTGAGGGCACGCTCTGGGACGCGGTGCAGGATCGCGACCCCGAACTCGCCGCGCACATCCAGATCATACGCGACGACGCCAATCTCGCGCCCTACGACTTCTACGCCCGACTGCTGGAGCGCACGGGCCCGCACGGCATGAGCTACCGCGAGGCGCTGTTCCAGCGGCTCGGCATGGAAGCACGCGAGGCGCTGGATGCGTTCCTGACGCTGGCGCTGGAGCACCAGCAGCGCCAGGCCCCGAGTCTGCAGCGTTTCCTGCAGGCCTTTGTGGCCGACACGGTGGAGATCAAGCGCGACAAGGACGCGGCCGGGTCGGAGATCCGCGTGATGACCGTACACGGCGCGAAGGGTCTGGAAGCGCCGGTCGTCTTTCTGCCCGACACGACGCGCAAGCCGCGCAAGAGCTCCGGCGGGCTGATCGAGGCGGGCAAGACGTGGATCGTCGCGCCGCCTGCCTCCCAGAGCACGCCTCTCGTGGACCGCTACAAGGAGGCCCACGACGCGGAAGACATGCGCGAATATATGCGCCTGCTCTATGTCGCCATGACGCGCGCCGAGAGCCGGCTGGTGCTGTGCGGCTATCACCACGGCGGCGGCGAGGCGGGCTATGAGGACGGCGCGTGGTACCCATGGCTTCGCAAGACCGTGATGGAGATGGCGGGTGCGACCGAGTTCGCGACCGACTTCGACGGAGAGGGGACCATGGGCTGGCGTTATGGCGTGCGCCACAAACCGGTCGAGGCAGAGGCCGTGGCCGTGCGCGCGCCCGCCGCGCTGCCGGACTGGATCGCCAAGCCCGCGCCGGTCGAGACGCACTCCACACGCGAAGCCGTGCCGAGCCAGCTTTTGGCCGAGGACACGGAAGTCGCCAACACGCCCGGCCGCGCCAATGTCCTGCGCGGGATCGTGCTGCACAAGCTGCTGGAACTGCTGCCGGACCAGCTTCCTGCGCGCCGCCGGTCTGTGGCCGCCGAAATCGTGGCGGGCTATCCCGTGATCGACGAGGCGGAAGGCCGGGCGCTGATCGGGGAAGCCTTTGCGGTCATCGACAATCCCGACTTCGCCGCCGTTTTCGCGGAAGGGTCTCGGGCCGAAGTCAGCCTCGCGGGCACGATCCATGACACCTTCGTCAATGCGCAGGTGGACCGCATGTCGGTGACGGACACGGTCGTCTATCTGGTCGATTACAAGTCCAACCGCGACGCGCCGGACACGGCCGAGGGCGTGCCGCTGCCCTATCTCGCGCAGATGGCGGCCTACCGCGAACTCGCCCGCGCGATCTGGCCGGACCGCCAGATCCGCTGCGGATTGCTGTGGACGGTGCGGCCGCAGCTCATGTGGTTGGACGAGGCGGCCATGGACGCCGCCTTGACGCAGGTGGAGGCGGTTCTTAACTCCGGTGCCTAACCGTGCCCCTTACCCAGTGAGTCTCCCATGAGCACCATCGCCGTCACCGACGACAATTTTCGCGACGAAGTCCTGAACTCCGACACGCCCGTTCTGGTCGATTTCTGGGCCGAGTGGTGCGCGCCCTGCAAGGCGATGACGCCCGCGCTCGAAGCCGTGGCCGAGGACATGTCCGGCAAGGTCAAGATCGCCAAGGTCAATATCGACGACGCGCCCGACACGCCCGCGCGCTACCACATCCGCAACGTGCCCACGATGATGATCTTCAAGAACGGCGAAGTCGTCTCGACCAAGATGGGCGCGATGACGCGCACCAAGCTGGCCGAGTGGCTGGCGGAACACGCCTAGCTCAAGGCGCGCTCGTCTCGCTCAGCTTGACGATCAATAGCTCCTCATAATCGGGGGGCGCGCGGAAGCGGTAGGAACTCGGCACGTCCTGTTTGTCCGGCACCATCACCAGCGTCACCGGATTGGGGTAGAGCGAGCGCTTCGCTCCCGTCATGCCGTCCGCGACCAGCGCGCCCGTGCCGCTGGATGCGACGCCCGGAAAGGCGACTGCCGTGGTCATGTGCACGTCGTCTTGCGACACGTCTTGGAACGGGCAGGCGGTGTTCCTCGTTAGTCAGGCAAGGAGACCACCATGCCAGAGCTAGACCCCACCATCCGCACGCTGCCCGTCGACACCGCCATCAATGGCGATGCCTATATGCCGGGGCTTTCCAATCCCGTGACGTCCGCCGAAATCCAGGACATCGCGCTCAACCCTCAAAACCCGGTGCAGGAGCGCCTCGACGCGCTGGGAGAGCTGCGCCGCGAAATGGTCGCGCGCGACAGTGCCGACACGCTGCCCGACACCAGGTCGCTGATCGCGGAGATCGACTCGCATATCGCCACGCTGAACGAGCCCGGCGAGGGCACGGCCGACCCGGACGTGATGCGCCAGGCGGACACGGCCGTGGATCCGGACAATCTTTCCGGCGCGCTGCCCGTTTAGCACGCCTCAATTCCTTCCCGCTTCACACAAGGACCCCATGACCAATCTGCTCAACCCAAAATCCCGCATTCCCTCCATCAGTGTTCCCCTGGTCGGCGGCGGCAACTTCGCCATGGCCGAAGCCAGCCCGAAGAATTTCCAGATCATCTTGGCCTATCGCGGCGTGCACTGCCCCAAATGCAAGAAGCAGCTCCAGGAGATCGAGCCCATGGTCGCCGACATCCGCGCCGATGGCCACGACATCGTCGCCATCTCCATGGACAG
This sequence comes from Hellea sp., assembly GCA_020628635.1. Taxonomy (GTDB): domain Bacteria; phylum Pseudomonadota; class Alphaproteobacteria; order Caulobacterales; family Maricaulaceae; genus Litorimonas. Next base: position 4,504 of record JAHDEU010000205.1, read on the forward strand.
CGAGGAGCGGGCCAAGCGCGCCGTCGAAGAGTGGGAGCTGTCCGAGCTGCCCGTGGGCTACGGGCTGGAACTGCTGGACGCGAAGTCCATGGGACTGTTCATATCGGACGCAATCTCGGACAAGGAGCCCGCGCTGTTTTCAGAACCCGGCGTGTTCGTCGTGTCGGC
>JAHDEU010000206.1 GCA_020628635.1 Hellea sp.
GGCCAAGCGAGCGCCAGCGCGCGCAGAGCCGGGACCTATCGGCTGCGTGACCGAGCCGGCGTCTTCCGTATCGACGCTCACGGACCGGCGCGCTCTGTCCATATCCTACTCGACCAATCCACCCCACCGCCACACCCGCACCCAAACGGTTGCAATGCGCCCCGCCGCGCGTAAAGCTCTGCCCATGAGCACTGCCCCCAAACTCACCCCGTCCACTCTCGCCGCGCTGCTTTGCGCGCGTATCTGCCACGACCTCGTGTCGCCCGTCGGCGCGCTTGGCACGGCGATCGAGATCCTGGACGACGAGAGCAATGCGGACATGCATGACGACGCGCTGGCGCTGATCAAGTCGTCTTCGCGCAAGGCGTCGGCCAAGCTGAAATATCTGCGCATCGCATTCGGCGCGGCCGGCTCCGCCCCGGGCGTGCTGGCGACGGCCGAGCTGCAGGGGCTGATCGACGACATGTTCGATGATGCGAAGGCGGAACTCGCCTATGACTGGGACGGCGAGGGGCTGGAGAAATCCCGCGCGCGCCTGCTATTGAACCTCGTCATGCTGGGCGTGCAGGCGGTCCCGCGCGGGGGCGAAGTGCGGATCGTGACCGGAAACGGTGCGCTGAAAGTGATCGCGGAAGGCCGGCGCGCGCGGCTGGACGAGAACATCGCCCGCGCCCTGTCGGGCCGCGCGCCCGAAGACGGTTTCGACGGCCGCACCATCGCGCCCTTCTACGCCGGCATGATGGCCCGCGAACTCGGCGGCACCACCCGCGCGGACATTGCGGGCGAAACGGTGACCTTCCGGGCGGATTTCGAGAGCTAGGAGGGCGGAGCGCTCCCGTTCCCTGCCCTTGCGGCCGGGACCTGTCCCGATTGCGTGCGATGGCAGGGGTGCTGCTGAAGCCCCGGCTCGAGGTTGTGCCTCAATCAAGGATGGCCTGTGATTCTTCTTCGCTCATCCCGGGTGCAGCGTCAGCGTCGTCGCTCCCCCCACCATAAAAACATCGCCCGCCCCGCCCCGCGCTTAGCCGGGCATTAACGGTTGTCCGGCCATGTGGGAGCGACGGCGGTGGGAGGTCCTCTCTTGTCCGCGCCAGCTTCGGATGACCATGCGCCTCAACGCTCCGACATTGCTGCAGACCGCGGATGGCGGAGCGACCCCTGCGCCCGCGCTCGAGGGCGACGACATCGGCCGGGCGCGGACGTTCTGCGACCGTTCGCGCGTCGCCATGGACGCCATCATCTTTGCCTCGCGCGAGACCGACCAGTGCGACGGCCGCTGCGCGCATTTCCTGTCCGGGCACCTGTCCGACATCCAGACCGGCGCCAAGCTCGCCCGGGCGCGCGCGGTCTACCGCAGCGCGCAGGACGCCCAGGACGCGATCCAGTCGCGCGGGCCGCATCTGCCGATCGACTGGCGCCGCGTCGATGGCCGCCTGCTCGTGCTCAACAAGCTGCTGGGCCAGTTCGAGGCGGGTGTGGCGGAAATGGAGGACGCCTTCGCCGCCCGCGCGCCGGAATCCAATACTGCACCACTCGCCAGTAATGACAGCGTGCGCGACACGCTGTTCGAACTGCTGCCCCATGCGGGCGAGGCAGAGCGCGCCGCCCTCTTGCGCCTGATCCGCTGGCGCGACCGGGAGTCCGGTCCGCAAGCGCAGGAGGCCGAACCGTCCGAACCGCTGGTCGCTCTGTCCGATTCCATGGGTGAGCGCATCCAGGGCTGGCTGAGCCTGGGCCGCGACTACGGCAAATCGATTTCCGTCTCCTACGGGCTGGACGACGTGGCGCTGACAGAGGACGCGCGCGACGACCTGCTCGCCCGGCTCGACGCGCGGCTGACCGACGTCATCATGAGTTCCATGCCGCTGCAGGGCATCGGCCATCTGGACATCACGGCGGACGCGACCGCGCTCTGCGTGACGGGCTCCGGCTTTGCGCCTTTTCGCGTCGTGTTCGACGAGGACACGGACCGCCATGTCCCCACGCCGCCGCGCCGCGCCATGATCACGCCCGACGTGGAAGCGGAGCTGCGCGCACAACTCGGCGCGCTGATGGAGCCAGGCGATCCCCCGGCCGAGGCGCAAGGATGAGCGCGTCGCCGCATTGCCTGCTGATCGACGAGAGCCTGATGGTGCGCCGCGTCGGCGCGCGCATCGTGCGCGATTTCGGCTACGAGGTCAGCGAGGCGTCCACCATGCAGGAAGCGCTCGACATGGCGCGGCTGTCCATGCCGGACGTGGTGCTGACCGACTGGCGCGCGGGCGGGATGGAGGCCGACGCCTTCATAGAGGCCTTGCGCGCCGAGCCGGGCGGGGAAGACGCGGTCGTCATTCTCTGCACGGCCGATCGCCGGGTGGAGCGCATCACGCACGCCCTCGCGGCCGGAGCGTCAGAATACATCATGAAGCCGTTCGATAGCGACATCATCGAGAGCAAGCTGGCCCTGGCCGGCCTGCCGACGCGCGCGGCGCGAACCACGCCGGAGCCGGTCCCCGCATGAGCGGCGCGCTGTCGCTCAAACCGTCCTATTACGACGCCCTGCGCCGGCTGACCTTGGAGCTGGCCGGCGTGCGCATGGGCGCGGACCATGCCTTTCTGGTCGAAACCCGGCTGGCGGGACTGGCGCGGCAAGAGGGCTATGCAAGCCTCGATGCCATGATCGACGAGCTGTTCGCCTCCGGCCAGACCCGGCTGGCCGTGCGGGTCGTGTCCGCGCTGGTGGAGCGCGACAGCCATTTCAACCGCGACGCGCCCACACTGGACAGCCTGATCGCCGACGCCGTGGAGCCGCTGGCCAGCGCGCTGCAGTCGGGCGAGCTCATGGGTCGCGACGGGATCGACGTGCTCTGCTATGGCTGCGGGTCGGGGCAGGATGTCTATTCCATCGCCATGCGCGCGCTGCGCTGGACGCGGGAGCGCTCGAACCACGGCCTGCCCTCGCCGCGCATTTCGGTCTGCGGGGTGGACTATCCCAGCCAGGCGCTGGACCGCGCCCGCGCGGGCCGGTTCACCCATTTCGAAGTGCAGCGCGGCCTGCCCGCATCCGACCTGCTGGAGTGGTTCGAGCCCGTGTCCGACGCGACCGAGGGCGGCTCCCAGAGCGACTGGGTGGTGAGCAAAGAACTGCGCGCCATCACCCGCTTTTCCGAAATGCACCTGCTGTCCGGGCTGGACGAGCTCTCGGACTACGACGTCGTGACCTTCCGCGGCAGCCTCGCCCACTATAGCGCGCCCGCCCAGGTGCGCGTGCTGCGGGGGCTGACGCGCCACCTGCGGCCGGGCGGCTATCTGGTGCTGGGGACCGATGAGGGCTTGGGAGACATGCGTTTCGGGCTGAAGCCGGTGCCGGGCCGCGCCTCGCTCTACACCAAGCCGGTCCCGCCGCCCGAGCCCGTCGCGCGCACGGGCAAGCAGCCCAATGGCCGCACGGATTTCGGCCCCAAGGGCCGCAAGTCACCACGCCGCCGCACGGGCTGAGCGCCATTCGACTGGCAGGCCCTCGCCGCCACCCGTTATTGCCAGCCGCGCCCACCGCCTCTAATGGGCGGCTTTCGCTATCCGCGCGCCCCAAGGCCTGACCCCCATGAGCACTCCGACCCCATCTGATCTCGATACCGTCAAGGCTCGCATCAGCGAACAGATCGCAGCATCCGAGACCCTCGCCGCACTCGACGCCGTGCGCGTGGCGGCGCTCGGCAAGAAGGGCGAGATCAGCCTGATGATGCGCGGTCTGGGCAAGATGAGCGCCGACGAGAAGAAGGTCATGGGCCCGGCGCTGAACGGTCTGAAGACGGAGCTCTCCGGGCAGATCGAGACCCGCAAGGCGGAGCTGGAAGCGCGCGCGCTCGATGCCGCCCTCGCGTCCGAGACCATGGATATGAGCCTGCCCGTGGGCCGTCCGACCGGCACGCTGCACCCGGTCAGCCAGGTCATGGAGGAGATGGCCGTCATCTTTTCCGACATGGGTTTTTCCGTCGCGGAAGGGCCCGACATCGAGGACGACTTCCACAATTTCACCGCGCTGAACTTCCCGCCCGGGCACCCCGCGCGCGACATGCACGACACCTTCTTCCTCAATGACGGCGAGCGCGTGCTGCGCACCCACACCAGCCCCGTGCAGATCCGCACCATGATGTCGAAGTCCCCGCCCATCCGCATCATCGCGCCGGGCCGGACCTACAGGTCAGATTCCGACCAGACCCACACGCCCATGTTCCACCAGGTCGAAGGCCTCGTGATCGGCCGCGACATCCATATGGGCCACTTGAAGGGCGTGCTGATGGATTTCGTCAGCGCGTTTTTCGAAACCGACGTGGACGTGCGCTTCCGCCCGCACCACTTCCCCTTCACCGAACCGTCGGCTGAAATGGACGTGCGCTACACGCGGGACGGCGACAGCATCAAGATCGGTGCAGGCGACAGCTGGATGGAGATCCTCGGCTGCGGCATGGTGCACCCGAATGTGCTGGAGGCCTGCAATCTCGACCCCGAGGAGTATCAGGGCTTCGCCTTCGGCATGGGCGTGGACCGCCTCGCCATGCTGAAATACGGCATGCCCGACCTGCGCGACATGTTCGCCGGCGACCCGCGCTGGCTGGCGCATTACGGGTTTTCCCCGCTGTTGCAGGCAAGTCTGGAGAGCGGGTTGTCGTGAGGCGGCAGGGCGA
>JAHDEU010000207.1:0-2132 GCA_020628635.1 Hellea sp.
GTCCGCGTCGCTCACCTGAACGGTCAGGCCGGTCTCCACCCTGTTCTCCGGCACGCTTGCGGATGCGGGCGAGCTGAAGACGGGCGGCGTATTGGTCTGCGGTTCGGGCTCCGGCGCAGGCGTGCCGCTCGAACTGCCGCAGGCCGTAACCACCAGGGAGGCGAGCGTCAGCGTGACAGAGCTGCGATGGATGTGTGCGATGGGTGGCATGCGATGCTCCTCGACAAGCCCCCGGGTCTTTTGTCTCGCATGAGCGGCGCGCGCGCAAGCCACTCTTACAACATCGTGATCGCCGCGCAATGGCCACAGGTTCGCCGCGCCTCGCTTGCAATGCCGCCACATGCGCCGCACACGAGAGCACTCATGCGCATTCTCATCGTCAATCCGCCGCACACCGCCATCGGCTCGCGCGTGCCGGATGACCATCTGCCGCCGCTGGGGCTGCTCTGCATTGGCGGGCCGCTGATCGACGATGGCCATGACGTGAGCCTGCTGGATTGCGAGTTCGGGCCGCTCTCCCTGTCTGATATCCGCACGCGCATTCGCGACCACGCGCCCGACGCGCTGCTGATCGGCCATAGCGGCTCGACCTCCGCCCACCCGACCGCCATGCGGATCGCGGCGGATGCAAAGGCCGACAAGCCGGAGCTCCACATTGTCTATGGCGGCGTGTTTCCGACCTATCACTGGCAGGATGTGTTGCGGGACGAACCATGGATCGATGTCTGCGTCTGCGGGGAGGGCGAGGAGACGGCGCGCCAGCTCATGCGGGCGCTGGAGGACGATACGCCGCTGAGTGACCTCAGAGGCATCGCATTCCGCCGTGATGGACGCCCGCACCGTACCCAGCCCCAAGCCATGCTCGCCGATTGGGAGGACTACCGCGTGGGGTGGGAGCTGATCGATCACGCGCGCTACAGCTATTGGGGCCGCAAGCGCGCCGTCGTCGTGCAGTTCTCGCGCGGCTGCCCGCATCCGTGCAATTATTGCGGTCAAAGGGGCTTCTGGACGAAGTGGCGGCACCGCGACCCCGTGCGCTTCGCGCGTGAGATCGCGGACCTCCACCGCGATCACGGCGTCGAGGTCTTCAACTTCGCCGACGAAAACCCGACCAGTTCCAAGCGCATGTGGAAGGCGTTTCTCGAAGCGCTGATTGCCGAAGACGTCGATGTCACGCTGGTCGGCTCCACCCGCGCCGACGACATCGTGCGCGACCGCGATCACCTGCATCTCTACAAGCAGGCAGGCGTGGAGCGCTTTCTGTTCGGCATGGAAAACTATGACGAGGCCGTGCTGGCGTCGATCAGGAAGGGCGGCTCGACCTCGACAGACCGGGAGGCCATCCGGCTGATGCGCGCCCACGGCATGCTGTCCATGGCGACATGGGTGGTGGGGTTCCATGACGAGACGGATCGCGACTATTGGAACACTTTCCGCCAGCTGATCCGCTACGACCCCGACCAGATCCAGTCGGTCTATGTCACGCCGCACCGCTGGACGCCCTTCTTCAAGGAAGCGGAAGACCGCCGCGTCATCCAGGAAGACCAGACGCGCTGGGACTACAAACATCAGGTGCTGGAATCGTCCCTGCCGCCCTGGCGCGTCTTTCTGTGGGTCAAGCTGATCGAGTTTTGCGTGCAGACCCGGCCCAAGGCGCTGTGGCGGCTGCTGACTTATCCAGACCCCAAGATCCGCCACGCCCAGCGCTGGTATTACCAGATGGGGCGCAGGGTCTGGTTCCGCGAGCTGTGGCACTTCCTGTTCCTCGACCGGCGCAAGCGGGTGGGCCTCAAGACGCTGCGCCAGTTCTGGGGCGAAGCGCAGCTGGAGAACGAGGAGTCGATGGTGCGGGGACCGAGGAAGGCGAAAGCCAAACGGGCGACGCGGCTGTCGATCTAGTCGCGCAGCAGCTCGTTCACGCCCGTCTTGGCGCGGGTCTTGGCATCCACCGTCTTGACGATCACCGCACACGCCAAGCTGTGGGAGCCGTCCTTGCTGGGCAGGGTTCCGGGCACGACGACGGAATAGGCGGGAACTTCGCCGTAGGTGACTATCCCGGTGGCGCGGTTGTAGATCTTGGTGCTCTGCGAAATGAACACGCCCATGGCGAGCACGGCGCCCTCGCGCACGAT
>JAHDEU010000207.1:2232-4660 GCA_020628635.1 Hellea sp.
TGGTGCTCTGCGAAATGAACACGCCCATGGCGAGCACGGCGCCCTCGCGCACGATGACGCCCTCGACCACTTCCGAGCGCGCGCCGATGAAGCAATTGTCCTCGACAATGGTCGGGTTGGCTTGCAGGGGTTCCAGAACGCCGCCAATGCCGACGCCGCCCGACAGGTGGACGTTCTCGCCGATCTGCGCGCAACTCCCAACGGTTGCCCATGTATCCACCATGGTGCCCGACCCGACCCGCGCGCCGATATTGACGTAGCTCGGCATCAGCACCGCATTGGGCGCGATGTAGCTGCCCCGACGCACAGCGGCAGGCGGCACGACGCGAAAGGCAGCGCGCGCAAAATCGTCCCCGGTCCAACCCTCGAACTTGCTCGGCACCTTGTCGTAGAAGGCTCCACCCGCGGGGCCGCCGCTCATGACCCGGTTGCCTTCCAGCCGGAAGCCCAGCAGTACCGCCTTTTTCAGCCACTGATGCACGACCCAGTTGCCGCTGTCCGCCCGCTCGGCCACGCGCAAGCTGCCGTCATCCAGCCCGGCAATGGCAGTCTCCACCGCATCGCGGCGCTCTCCCTTGGTGTCGGGCGACAGCGCAGCGCGTTCCTCCCAGGCGGCGTCGATGATCTGTGCGAGCTGTTCGGTCTTCATGGGGCGCGGCCATAAGGGCGAAGCGCGAAACGGTCTAGCCCCGCTTCAGCCGTTCCACCGCCAGATGCAGCGCCTCCAGAAAACGTGACCGGTCGCGCGGGGAAAACGGCGCGGGCCCGCCCCGGAAACCCGTGTCGTTGCCCTTGCCCGTGAGCTGGTCGCGCAGGTCGGTCATGATGGCGCGGGTGGCGATCATGGAGCCGATGGAGGCGGCCGTGAACAGCTCGCCCTTGGGCGACATGACGGTCGCACCCGCCTTGAGGCAGCGCTCGGCCAGCAGGATGTCCGAGGTGATGACGATGGACTCGGCGTTGGCGGCGTCGGCGATCCAGTCGTCTGCCGCGTCGAAGTCGCCCGTGACGAGCTGGAAGGTGACGTTCGGTTCTCGCGGCGTGCGCAGCCACTGGTTCGCAACCACGGTCACCGGCACGCGATGGCGGCGGGCGACACGATAGGTCTCCTCGCGCACCGGGCAGGCATCGGCGTCGATATAGATGTGAGGGCTCATTCGGTGGGCAGCAGGACGACGCGCCGCACGGTCCGTCTGTCTCCCCATTGGCGCGGCGTCGCAGTGGCCGGGCGGGCCTGCAACAGGGCGTCGCTCTCCGCCTCCAGTCCATAGGCCATGTCGTCGATCCGCAGCGCTGTGTCGGGCGCGCTCTGGACGGCGAGCTCGACGTCGCGGCAGGACCGTCCCCAACAGCTGATGCGCTGCGCGCCGCCTTGGGCGAGGTCGAACCCGCCGACGGAGACGATGCGCGCCTCGTTGTCGTCGGTCACAAGGCGAAGGTCCAACCGGTCCGTGTCGGTGCTGCGCAAAACGAGCGAGACCCGGTCATTTGCGGTCTCGGTGACTTCCGCCTTGGTAGCCGTCCGGCGCATGGGCGGTGCCGGCGCGACCCGTCTTGGCCATGACGCGCCGTCAGTATCAGACGGGGCGAAGGCGGCGATCTGCATCATCGCGGGGGGTAGCGGCTCGCCGCGGTCGCGGTCGATGCGGTAGACGCTGCTGTCCAATCCGTCGCCGGAAAACTGCACCAGCGTGACGTTCTGCGGGTGCTCGGGTGAGTGGGCCGGAACGACCGCCGCCGCGATGCCGAAGCCGAGTGTGGCAACCGCGAGCCCCGCCAGCACAGGGCGACTGCCGCCCGGCTTGTGCCAGATCAGCGGCAGGGCGGTGATGAGCAGGAACAGGGTGGAGACGGCGAAGGGCGCGCTCGCCTCGATCATCAGCGCGTCCTCGGCCAGCGGGATGAGCGGTTGGTTGATGACGGCGAGGACCACCGTCGCCAGCGCGAAAATCCAGCCTGCCATCTTGGCGCGCCCGGCCAGCAGCAGCGCCGCGCCGAATGCCGCGAAGAGCGCGGGGACCATGAACATGATCGACGCACCCGGCAGGGCGAAGGCGGCCAGCAAGCCGACCGCGACCACCCAGACCCACGCGCCGGGAAGCGCCGCGCGCCAGCCTTCTGGTCTGTAGAGCGCGCGCGCGACCGCAAACGCAGCCAGCAGGGCGGCCGCGCAGAACAGGCCGCGCAGAGCCCAAGGGTTGGCGAGGCCGTAGCTCGCTTCCGGCCGGACCGCGCCGATCACCACTCCGGCGATGACAGCCGCCGCACCGCCCGCGACTAGCATGAGCGGCGGGGCGAGCAGTGCGCGGACGCGGCCCTGTTTCGCTCGCAGAACGGCTGCCGAGCAAAGCAGCAGCGCCGCCCCCAGCACGGGCCAGCGGGTCCAGGCGGGCAAACTGATCACGCCGCGCCGCAACACATCGGTGTA
>JAHDEU010000208.1 GCA_020628635.1 Hellea sp.
AGGCTTGGGACCGGCGATGCGGTGGGCGTAGGGGTCGGGATCGGTCATTGTGTCCGTTCAACAAAACTCCTCCCCTTTGGGGGGAAGGAGTGAAGAGCATCACGCAGTCCTAGCAACTTGCAAGCAACTCCGCCACGCGCCGCAAGTCCTCCACCATGGCAGGCCGCGCCTTGGGTGTGTCCTCATAGCGCTGGACGCGCAGGATGTAGGACGGGTGGGACGTGATGAAGAACTTCAATCCGTCCTCGCGCGTCAGCACGCGGCCCCGATTCTCGCCGACCTTGATCGGGCGGCCATTGATCGCGCGGGCGGCCGAGCCGCCCAGGCAGAGAACGAGCTTCGGCCTGACCAGTTCGATCTCCCGGTCGAGCCAGACATTGCAGGCCTTGATCTCGCCCACGCTCGGGTTCTGGTGGATGCGGCGCTTGCCGCGGACTTCGTATTTGAAGTGCTTGACCGCATTGGTGACATAGGCCTGTTCGCGGTCGAGCCCGGCTTCGCGCATGATTTCGGACAACAGCTGACCTGCGGGACCGATGAAGGGCTCGCCTGCCAGATCCTCCTTGTCGCCGGGCTGTTCGCCGACGATCATCAGCTCCGCATCGTCCGGGCCCACGCCTGCAATCCCTTGCGTTGCGCCCTCCCACAGCTCGCAGCGGCGGCAGGCCTCGACCTGCTCCCACAATGCGGCGATGTCGGGCGGCGACAGGTCCTCATCCACGGTGTCGGGCTGGTAGGTCGCCTTTTCGGCGATCGGGTTGGGCTCGAAGTTCAGGCTGTCCATCATCTGTCTCTCTCGTTCGCGGCTCCCCCTGATCAGTGCAGGAATAAGTGCGGCCTCGGGCAGATTGTTCCAATACTTGACCGGCATTTCGGCCTTCATGGCCGCGACTTTCAGACGCGATGGATTGAAGATGGAGGAGAAATAGGTCTTCCACTGCTCCTCGACGACGTCCTCGCTCGGCACGTCATCCTTCGTGCCGCCGGGCTCGAAACGCAGAGCCTCTCCATTCCACACGGCGGTGCGGTAGGGCGTGACGATGGCCCAGTCCATGTTCGGAAACCGCCGGGTGAAGAACGGCGTGGCAAGTTCCACGATGTAATGGCTCGGCTCGAACCAGGCCATGAACTGCTCGCGGCCCTGCTCCGTTTCGCCCACTTTGCGGAAGCGCACGAAGGCGTGCATCTTGTGCCGGTCGCGGCGCACGGCTTTGTCAGATTCGGTCAGCCAGCGGACATCGTCGTCCACCGTGTTGCGCATGAGCGACGGTTGATCCTGCAAGCGGCACAGCAGGCGGTAGAGATGGTCGAACCGCGCAGGCTCCGCGACGCAGGCTGCCCGCTCCGCACGTTCGAGGAACTCCTTTGAGGCAACGACCTTGCGCCGCGCGGCCGGCAGCGCGGCCTGTCCGAAGTTCAGCGCGGCCTCGGTCCGGTCGGGCGGGACGAAGCGGACTTGGTCGGGGCGGATGCCGGCCGCGCAGAGACCTCTCGCCTGCTCGCGCCAGGCGGCGAAGTCGGCGTGCTCGTCCAGATGGACGGTGTGCATTACAGCGCCAGCGCCAGCTGCTCCGGCGGCGGGGCGAACCGGGCGCGCAGGTTCGCCGTGTCGAGCAGACCGCCCGGCTGGTAGTCCGCGGTCTGGATGAACGGCATGGCCTTGCGCGCGGTGTTGGTCAGCTTGGCGAGGTCGGACAGCCGCAATGCGGTCATGCGACGGGCCTCGATCAGCCGGTCCACCGTCTTCGCGCCCAGCCCCGGAATGCGCAGCAGCAGATGGCGCGGGGCGCGGTTGAGATCGACGGGAAAGCTCTCCCGGTGGCGCAGCGCCCAGGCGAGCTTGGGGTCGATATCGAGATCGAGCATGCCGTCCGTGGTCGCCGCATCGATTTCCGACTTCTCGAACCCGTAGAAGCGCAGGAGCCAGTCGGCCTGATAGAGCCGGTGTTCGCGCATGAGCGGCGGGCGGATGGGCGGCAGGTCGAGGCTGGCGTCCTGCATGGGCGAAAAGGCCGAGTAGTAGACGCGCCGGAGACCATAACCGGAATAGAGGTCCGTGGACGTCGTGAGGATGTCGCTATCCGTGCTGGCGTCCGCGCCGATGATCATCTGCGTGCTCTGCCCACCGGGCGCGAAGACGGGCGCCTTGGCCTTGGTCAGGATGCGCGAGGTCTGCGCGTCCTTGGCGTCGTCGATGCGCAGCTTGAGGCCCGCCATGGCCTTGCGGATGTCGGGCTGCGACTTCTCCGGCGCGAAATGGGCGAGGCTGCTTTCCTTGGGCAGCTCGACATTGACGGAGACCCGGTCTGCCAGCTCGCCCGCGCGCTGGATCAGCAACGGGTCGGCTTCCGGGATCGATTTGAGATGGATGTAGCCGCGGAAATGGTGCTCCTCGCGCAGCACGCGCGCGACCTCGACCAGCTGCTCCATGGTATAGTCGGGCGAGCGGATGATGCCGCTGCTGAGGAACAGCCCCTCGATATAGTTGCGCTTGTAGAAATCGAGGGTGAGGCGGACGACCTCGTCCACCGAGAAGCGCGCCCGTTCGACGTTAGACGACACCCGGTTGACGCAGTAGCGGCAGTCGAAAATGCAGAAATTGGTCAGCAGCACCTTGAGCAGGGAGATGCAGCGGCCATCCGGCGCGTAGGCGTGGCAGATGCCCATGCCTTCGGTGGAGCCCAGACCTTCCTTGCCCAGGGAAGACTTGGTCTTGGTGCCGGACGACGCGCAGGACGCATCGTATTTCGCGGCGTCCGCGAGGATGGCGAGCTTGTCTATGAGGGTGCGTTTCGTCACGATTGCACTTAGAACGAAACACGAACAAGAGCAAGCGCGGCAGACCGCCGGAGCTGTTTAAAGTTCAACCAATGTTGCGGTTTTCCGCCGCAGGCAAGAGGCGCGGATCAGCGCTCCAGCCGGATGTTCTGGCCGTCCAGCCGGACCTGTTCGATCGGCACGCGCCGGCCATCCGTGAGCTCTATCATCGCCACGCGGCGGTTTTCCGGATCGACCAGCATTTCGGTGACTTGGCCCAGATCGCCGGACACGTCGGACACGGCCCGGCCGCGCAGATCCTGATCCTCATCGAGCAGCAGGAAGTCGTCCACGGGCCTGTAGTCCTTGGTCGGCGGGGTGATGCGCATTCCGTTTTCGGTCAGGGATGTGATGCGTTGCATGGCTAGGCTCGGATGGTGGCAGCGTGATTGCGCCAACACATGCTCAACCCGCATGGCGAAAACTTGTTCCCGGCATGGCTCGCGCAAGGTGAGTTGGAGGCCAAGCTCTCTCGAAACTTAACATCGCGCAAATGCTCACGAAAACATTACCCGCTTGTTAATAGGTTTCGGAACCTCGGAGGCTCGCCGCTCGTTTCATTTCTGTATTCCACCGGGGCGCATCCCCAACCAAGCAGGAGACTACCATGAAATTCGCAACCGCAACCGCCGCCGCTTTCGCCGCGACCGCCTTGATGACCACGACCGCCACAGCTGGCGAATATAAGTCCGAGATGAAATCGTCTTCCATGCAGCAAGGCAAGGTGACCAAGATGGTGAAGACCATCGACGCCGACGGCGAAGTGTCCACCATCACCGTCGAAGCCATGCCAATGGAAACGCGCAAGACCGCCGTGCTGGGCGCGCTGGCCGTGCAGAAATCCGACGCCTATGTCGTCCAAGACCAGTCGGGCGAGCTGTTCATCAACCACCTCGTGCCTGTTGCAGAGCTGCCCGACCCGACGCTGAACGTGCGCGAGATCGAAACCTACACCACGGAATATCGCGGCATGGTCTTTACCAACCGCGTCACGTCCGAATAGTCGATACCAACATCATCGATTGAAGACGGGCCTCCTTCGCGGGAGGCCCGTTTTTTCATGCCCCGCTCTCGCCCGCATCCGCTAAGGCCAAACCATGCCCACCTATGACGACCCCCAAGACACGACCAAGCTGGAGCCTTTCCCCGAAACGCTGGAGGCGATGACGGCCCGGCATGCACGCGAGCGCGCGTTGCTGGAACGGGTGGAGAAACTGGCCACCGGCATGGACGCCGCCTTCAACATTCCGGGCACGTCCATTCCGATCGGCTGGGACACGATCATCGGCCTGGTGCCCGTGGCGGGCGACACGGTCTCGCTCGGCATAGCGGGCTACATTGCGAGCCACGGAACGGTGCTGGGCGCGAAGAAGCGGCACTTCCTCGCCATGGGCGGCAATGTGTTCGTGGACTGGTTGATCGGCCTGGTCCCCGCGCTGGGCGACATCCTCGACATCGGATGGCGCGGCAATCTGCGCAATGCCGCTCTACTGCGGCGCGTGGCGGAAGAGCGTTGGGCGCGGGAACGGGCGGAGGCGGGGGTAATCGACGGGTAGGAGGGCAAGACGCGATCCTGGAAATCAAATTGACCGCTATTTATGCAGTAACTTATTCGCCTCATCCTCAAGCACAAAAAAGCCCGCCGCGATTGCTCGCAGCGGGCTTCGTGTTGGGTGTCCGGTGAGGACTAGTCTTCGTCGAGGTCCGCATCGACGTCGACATCGACATCAACGTCGAGATTGTCGCCGAGATCGTCCGCTTCAGGACCTTCCTTTGGCGGCGTGATGTCGATGGTCGGGACGCGGAAGTCAACTT